>JAKAMA010000275.1 GCA_021813085.1 Chloroflexota bacterium
GGCGGCACGGCGGTCCGCGCCCGTGCGCCGTCCATCGCTTCCCGCAGCGCACGCGCCGCCGCGAGCGGGTCGGCCGCGTCGAAGATCGCGCCGATCACCGCGACGCCTGCGGCGCCCGCGGCCAGCGCCTCCCCGGCGTTTGCGGCCGTCACGCCGCCGATCGCGACGACCGGCGCCCGCACGGCGTCGCAGATCGCGCGCAAGCCGTCGATGCCCAGCGTGCGCGCGCCGGGCTTCGATGCCGTCTCGAACAGCGTCCCCGCCTGCACGATGTCCGCGCCGTCGCGCTCCGCGCGCAGGGCCGCATCGAGGCTGTGCACCGCGCGCGAGACGAGCATCGTGCTGCCGACGTGCGCGCGCACCGCCGTGGTCGGCGCGCCGGCTTCCGGCAGGTGGACGCCGTCCGCACGGAGCGCGACCGCCGCCTCCACATCGCCGTTCACGAAGAAGAGTGCCCGCCGGCCGATCGCCTCACGCACCGACGCGCCCTCACGGAGCAGTGCGTCGTGCGGCGCCGTCTTGTCGCGCAGTTGCACGATGGTGACGCCGCCCTCCACCGCCGCCCGCACGACGTCGGCAAGCGCACGTCCCCGCAGCCGCGAGGAATCGGTGACCAGCACCAGCGCGGGAGCGTGCGTCCAGTCGCTAACCGGCAATCTCGATCCTCCCACCGGCGCGCGCGGCTGCGACGCCCTCGAGCGGGCTGCTCGCCGATGCGTACGGCTTCGCCGCGATGCGCCCGGCGCGATACGCCGCGCGCCCCGCCTCGACGCCCTGGCGCATCGCCGCCGCCATCAGCGGCGGGTCGGCGGCCTTTGCCACGGCCGTGTTCACCAGCACCGCGTCGGCGCCGATCTCCATCGCCAGCGCCGCGTCCGACGGCGCGCCGATGCCGGCGTCCACGACGACCGGCACCCGCGCGTTCTCGATGATGATCTTGATCTCGTCGAGCGTCAGGATCCCCTGCCCCGAGCCGATCGCCGAGCCGAGGGGCATCACGGTCGCGCAGCCGGCCTCTTCGAGGTGCTTCGCCAGCACCGGGTCCGCGTGGATGTACGGCAGCACGACGAAGCCCTCGGCGATCAACGTCTCCGCGGCGCGCAGGGTGCCGATGGGGTCGGGCAGCAGGTACTTCGGGTCGGGGATCACCTCGAGCTTCACCCAGTGCGAGCCGGTCACCGAGCGCCCCAGCCGCGCGGTCAGCAGCGCCTCATCGACGGTCTTGCAGCCGGCCGTGTTCGGCAGCACCGTGTAGCGCTGCCAGTCGATGTAGTCCAGCTCCGTGCGCGCGTGCGGGTCGTCGAGGTTCAGGCGGCGGATCGCCACCGTCACGAGCTCCGCGCCCGAGGCGTCGAGCGCGGCGACGGTCTGCTCCGGGCTCGCGTACTTGCCGGTGCCGAGAAACAACCTCGACCGGAACTGCCTGCCGGCGATCGTCAGCACGTCATCCATCTTCTTCCTCCTGTCGCCGCCGCTCGATCTCCCGGCGCGACGCCTCGGCGGCCGCGCTCAGCCGTCGCATCAGCCGCGCGCCGGCGAGCGTCACCGGCGCCAACACGAGCGCGATCGCCATCACCGTCCAGTCCTCGCGCAGGCCACCCCACACGGCGAGCGCCAGGAACGCGACCGACATCGCGGCGTAGAACCAGCGTGGCGCGAAGCCGGAACGCGTGTACCGCTTCCACAGCAGGTGCACCTCAGGCCTCCCGGACGGGCCGTACGGCCGTCAGCGCGCGGCGGCGTCGCAGGAAGCGCTGGAGCGCCACGCCCGCCCACAGCGTCTCGACGACCGCAAACGGCAGCGCGCCCGCCAGCACGCCGTACAGCGCCGATGCCGCGCAGCCGACGGCGAACGCGAGCACGAACCACGCCGAGCGCTCTTCGAGCCAGTACGTCGCGAACATCGTGCCCACCGCCGCGAACCCGAAGAGTGTCACCCCGCTCATCGTACCTTCACCCCAGGCCTGTAGCGCTCGCCCACCGGCTGCCAGTAGCGATAGAAGTGGTGCACCGGCCCGCGCCCGTGTCCCACCGGGTACGCGTACTCCAGCGCCAGCGTCACGTACGACTTCGCGAGCGAGATCGCGCCCTCCAGCTCCATGCCGCGCGCGAGGCCGGCCGCGATCGCCGCCGAGAAGGTGCAGCCCGTGCCGTGCGTCTGCTCCGTCTTGACCCGCACCGACGTGTACTCGCGAAACCGGCTTCCGTCGTAATACAGGTCGGTCGCCGCGGCGCTCCCGCCGAAGTCGCCGCCCGTGATGACCACGGAGCGGGCCCCCCGCCCGACGATCGCCGCGGCCGCGGCGCGGGCGTCGTCCCACGAGGCGATCGCGCGGCCGGCGAGCGCCTCCGCCTCGCGCACGTTCGGCGTGACGACGGCCGCCAGCGGCAGCAGCTCGTCCACGAGCACCGCGAGCGCGCCGTCATCGAGCAGCTTCACCCCGCTCGACGAGACCATCACCGGGTCCACGACGAGATTGGTGACCCCGTGCTCGCGCAGAGCCGAGGCGACCGCCCGCACGATCGCCGCGCCGCCCAGCATCCCCGTCTTCACCGCGTCCGCGCCGATGTCGGACAGCACCGCGTCCACCTGCCGGGCGACGAGCGCCGCCGGCACCGGTGCCCAGTCGGCGATCGCGACCGTGTCCTGCGCCGTCACGGCGGTGATCGCCGATGTGCCGTAGACGCCGAGCGCGGCGAAGGTCTTGAGGTCCGCCTGGATGCCCGCGCCGCCCCCCGAATCGCTGCCGGCGATCGTCAGCGCGCGGGGCGCGGAGTCGGGCGGCGCAGACGGGTCGCACGGCTGCTGCTGCATGACAGCGCCTCGTACCGGGAGCCTGGCGTCGGGTTGGAAGCGGTGAGGCTGCTCGTTCCCTGCGCCGGCATTACCCGGATCAGGTTCGGCGGTCGCCCGCGTGGGCCTCTCAGCCGGGCGTCACCCCAGCTCCCGCAGAACGGATGATGCTACCCCCTCAGGCTACGGCGGCCCGGCTGGCGGGTCAAGTGCGTTATCATACGCGGTGCAATGGGACTCGAAGACGCGATCCGTTGGCGCGACTATCTTACCGCCGACGCTGAGACGCTTGGCGGCAAGCCACGCGTGCGCGGCACGCGGCTGGGCGTCGAGTTCATTCTCGGCCTGTTTGCCGCCGGCTGGACGACGGAGCAAGTGCTCGCCAACTACCCAGGGCTGAATCCGCAGTCTCTCCAGGCGGTGTTCGCCTTCGCCGCGGAGATCCTCGAAGATGAGGACGTGCGCTTGCTGATCCCCGGCACGAGCTAGGATTGCATCCTCGAACCGGGCGGCCACATGGGGCCGCCCCTACAGACGCCGCCCATCGCTCGATGTGGCATCAAATAAGCGGCGCCTGGCCTGCCGGACGTGCGCATCCTGGAGCGATGCGCGGCGGAGCGGCGGGTCCTTGTGACGTTCGACAGCGATTTCGGGCGGCTCATCCTTCATGACGGGCCCGGCCGCCAACCTGCCAAGGCTCCCGTGATCTACCTGCGCCGCCTCGCCAGCATCTCGACAGAGCCTGGGGAGATCGTGCTCTCCTTGGTCGCGCGATCCGACATCGTCTGCGGCAGCGTCCATCAGTGACCTACGGCCCGCCGCGGGCTTCGTCCACCAGCCGCCGCTCCTCCGCCGTGAGCTCGGCGCGCGCCAGCAGGTCCGGCCGCCGCCGCGCCGTCCGCAGGATGCTCTGCTGCCGCCGCCACTTCGCGATCTCCGCGTGATGGCCCGAGAGCAGCGCCTCCGGCACCGCCATGCCGCGATACTCCGGCGGGCGCGTGTACTGCGGGTACTCCAGGAGGCCCTGCGCGTGCGACTCCTCCTCGAGCGACGCCTCCGACCCCAGCACGCCGGGCTGGTGGCGCGCCACCGCGTCGACGAGCACGATCGCGGCGGGCTCGCCGCCCGACAGCACGTAGTCGCCGATGCTGATCTCGTCGTCCGCGAGCCCCTCACGCACGCGCTCATCGACACCCTCGTAGTGGCCGCATAGCACGATCAGCCGCTCCTCGTGTGCCAGCCC
>JAKAMA010000276.1 GCA_021813085.1 Chloroflexota bacterium
GTGGTTCACCATGTTCGCCATGCGACCGCGCCGCATCGAGATCATCTGCGTCACGACGCCGACGTAGTCCTCGCCGCAGTCGACGACGAGCTTCTCCATCGGCTCGTGCCGGGCGCCGCCGATGACGCGCGTGATCACTTCGGGCTTGCTGACCATCAGCTCGTAGCCCTCGCGGCGCATCGTCTCGATCAGGATCGCCATCTGCAGCTCGCCGCGGCCGGAGACCTGGAACGTATCGGCGGACGCGCCCGGCTCGACGCGCAGGCTGACGTTGGTCAGGATCTCACGCTCCAGCCGGTCCTTGATGTTGCGCGACGTGACGAACTGTCCCTCGGTGCCGGCGAACGGGCCGGTGTTGACGGCGAAGGCCATCGTCACGGTCGGCTCGTCGACGATCACCGGGGGCAGCGGGCGCGGGTCGTCGATGTCGCCGATCGTCTCGCCGATGTTCACCTCGTCGAAGCCGGCGAGCGCGACGATGTCGCCCGGGCCCGCCTCGGCGACGCTGACGCGCTCGAGGCCCTCGAAGGCGTAGAGGCCGCTGACGCGCGCGCGGGAGATCGTGCCGTCGTGCCGCATCAGCGCGACGTCCTGCTTCGCGCTCACGCGCCCGTTGACGATGCGCGCGATGGCGAGTCGGCCGAGGAAGTCGGAGTAGTCGAGGTTGAGGACGAGCATCTGCAACGGGGCTTCGGGATCGTAGCGCGGCGCCGGGATGGCGCGCACGATCTCGTCGAAGAGCGGCTTCAGGCGGTGGTCCGCGCCGTCCGGCGTCAGGCGGCAGATGCCGTCGCGCGCGATGGTGTAGAGCACTGGGAAGTCGATCTGGTCGTCGCGCGCGTCGAGGTCGATGAAGAGGTCGTAGATCTCGTTCAGCACTTCCTGCGGGCGCGCGTCCTTGCGGTCGATCTTGTTGATGACGACGATGGGCGGCAGGCCGAGTTCGAGCGCCTTCTTGAGCACGAAGCGCGTCTGCGGCAGCGGCCCCTCGCTGGCATCGACGAGCAGCAGCACGCCATCGACCATCTTGAGCGTCCGCTCGACCTCGCCGCCGAAGTCGGCGTGGCCGGGCGTGTCGACGATGTTGATCTTGGTCGTGCCGAAGCGGACGGCGGTGTTCTTCGCGAGGATGGTGATCCCCTTCTCGCGTTCGAGGTCGTTCGAGTCCATGACGCGCTCGGCGACCTCCTGGTTCTCGCGGAAGATGCCGCTCTGCCAGAGCATGGCGTCGACGAGCGTCGTCTTGCCGTGGTCGACGTGGGCGATGATGGCGACGTTTCGGATGTCCTCGCGGACGGCGCCCGCCGTGCTTTCGCGGGTCTTCTCCTGGGTCTGGGTGGATTCCATCGATGTCCTTTGTCCCGGCCGGGATGCTCGTCCCGGGTACGATTCGGTGTCCTGTGATGCTGCCCGAGCGCGCGATCGCCCGCTCGCAGGCGCGCACCCGGCGTGCGTCCGCACCGTCTCCACCGGTCAGATGGGTTCGGGGGCTGCTGGAAGTATATCGGACGGGAGGGGGTGGTCGGGGAGGCCGGATTCGAACCGGCGACCTCCTGGTCCCAAACCAGGCGCGCTACCGGACTGCGCCACTCCCCGGGGTGCGCAGTGAGGATAGCGCCCGGGTTCTACGATCGCCAATTCCTCCGAATCCACGAGGCGTCTCCGCACCGCGGGGTCTGCGGCTCCGTCGGATCCAAGCAGATCCATGCAACCTCACGATTGTAGGAGACGATGCATGCGGCCGATAGATTCCCTAGAGAGGGCCCGCTTATGTAGAAGCGCACTGAGGATCATGAAGAAGCGTACGGCGTGCGACGCTTACAAGGTGTTCAAAATCAATCGAAATCGCGCTGAGGCATTCGTGCGGATATTCGACGCCCCGGGCGGGACGCCGCGCAGGCAGGGACAGCCGAGTAATGACGAGAAGGAACTGCTGCGCGGCGCCGTGGTGTTCGCCGTAGGCGCGCTTGACGCATTCTTGCATGAACTGATCTTGGAGATCGTTCCTAGGTTCGGAGGCGACCGAACGCGGCTGAACGATGCACTCAAGCAGATCGCCAAAGATGATCCTGCACTAGCACTTCGAGTGAGCTTAGCGCGCGACGGCGAAGAAAAGAGGTGTGAGTTCCGAGACGCCCTCGATGGCTGGCTCTCGGAGAAGTCGTTTCAAGGTTCGGCGGCGGTGGAGCGTGCCCTGGGCTTCGTGAATTGCAGGATCGAGTGGGCGGACTTCGATACCGCCTCAGGCATGCACACGGCCGAACGGCTCCAGCACTACACCAAGGTGCGCCACTCGATCGTGCATCGAGGTGCCAAGCCAACCGTTAACCGATCCGAGGCTGGAGAGTGCGTGGAACTGATCAAATCCATAGCTAAGTTAGTCAATCACAGGTGCATAGCCTTCTACGATGCCTCGTGTGGGATCGCCTAAGGTCGCACGCATCGCCGCCGGTGCCAATCTATCGGTGCCCGCGAAGATCTTCGTCCAAATCACGGACGACGGTACCGTCTTCGAGCTCGACGTGTTCTCGATAACGCCTGTTGATCCTGTCGAGAACTCGTTCTTTGAACCTGCGAATACCGTCTCGACCGATTCCCCAGCCGCGCTCCGCCTCGAGCACCGGCCGCCTCTTCCGGCCCGACCGGAAGCCCGGCCGCTCTTGAACGATCTGCAGACCGACGTCGCAGGGGATACTCGACGAAACCACACGCGTGTATCCGCGCCTCGACTCTCCGCATGGGCAGGGCCGCGGCGGGTCCTCCGTCAGGAGTGCGCCACACCCCAAGCACTTCGCTACGGACGTCATTGCCACCTCACTTGTGCAAGCACATTGTATCGCGTCTTACCACGAAGCTTGGACGCAATCCGCCCGCGGCTCCCATTTCGGTAGCCATGAGTGTGGGTGCGAGATGCACCCTGCTACGGTGTCCAGGCGTGGATGGTGCCGTCGTGCCACTCGGGGTCGGACTCGAGCAGGGCGCGCAGGCGGCGGTACCAGGCGTCCTGCTCCGGGTCGGTGGCGTTGTCGCGGTAGGTCTTCTCGTCGTCGAAGACGGCGAGCGCCAGCAGGTCGCCGCTGGCGTCCTCGAGCAGGTAGCTCGCGCGGAACCCCTTCATCGTCCGTCCGGCGCCCTCTGCGCTCATCAGGTCGATGACCTGCTGCTTTGCCCCGGGCTTCGGGCGGATCCGGAACATGCTGCCAAACATGGTGCGCCTCCTCGGGATGCATGCGGGAGATTCCAACCCCCGGCCATCCTACGGCCAATCCTTGCACGCGCGCAACTATTTCGTGCGGCTGCGTTACCCGACGCGGGCGTGTGCGCGGCGACGGAACGGCGCGCGTATTCGCTATCTTCATACGGGACCAGCACCGGCGGACGCCGGGACGTTGAGCAGGGAGGCGAGCAGATGGCCGCGCAGGGATCAGCCTCGGGCATCGTCCTGACCGGGGAGCCGGTGACGTCGCTGGCCGAGCACCGGCGGCGGGGCGGCGTCGCGGCGTACGAGCAGGTCGCCAGGAGCGACCCCGACGAGATCATCGACGTCATCCGCCGCGCCGGCCTGCGGGGGCGGGGCGGCGCCGGATTCCCGACGGCGTTCAAGTGGCAGAGCCTGCGGCGCAGCGATGCGCACACGAAGTACGTCGTCTGCAACGGCGCCGAGGGCGAGCCGGGGACGTTCAAGGACCGCATGCTCCTGCGCCACAACCCCTACCAGGCGATCGAAGGGCTGGCGATCGCCGCGCAGGTGATCGGCGCGAAGGGCGCGTTCATCGGCGTCAAGAAGGCCTTCGCGCCGATGCTCGCCGGCCTCGACCGGGCGCTGCGCGAGCTGCGGGACGAGACGCGGATGGCGTCGAACATCGAGATCGTGTGGGGGCCGGACGAGTACCTGTTCGGCGAGGAGAAGGCGCTGCTCGCGGTGATCGAGGGCGGCCTGCCGCTGCCGCGCGTGCTGCCACCGTACCTGCACGGGCTGTTCACCGGCGCCTACGGCGGCCCGAGCGAGGAAGAGAGCAACCCGACGTGCG
>JAKAMA010000277.1 GCA_021813085.1 Chloroflexota bacterium
CCGATGGCGAAGATGTCCTGGCCGCGCGAACCGATCGCGAGGACCGTCATGTCCGGCTCGCCCCAGACGTGCACGCCGTCGATCGCCGCGACGCCGTCGATCAGGCGGCGCGTCGCATCGATCGTCTCGCGCGCCAGGCGCAGGTACCCCTCCTCGCCGAGATAGTGCAGGACAGCCCAGGCGGCGCCGATCGGCGTCGCGGGCTTGGTGCCGAGGAACGCCTGGGTGCCGTAGATGCCACCCGGCCAGTCCGAGAACAGGAACACCTGGTAGCGCATGTTCGCCTTGGGCCGGTGCAGGATCACCGACGCGCCCTTCACCGCGTAGCCGTACTTGTGCAGGTCGGCCGAGATCGACGTGACGCCAGGCACGCGGAAGTCCCACGGCGGGATCGCCAGGCCCAGCCGCTCGAGGAACGGCAGCATGAAGCCGCCGAGGCACGCATCGACGTGGAACGGTACGCCCGCCTCCGCGGCGATGCGCGCCATCTCCGGGATCGGGTCGATCATGCCGAACGGGTACGCCGGTGCGCTGCCGACGCACAGCACCGTGTCCCGCGTGATCAGCGGCTCGAGGTCGCTGGCCCGCGTGCGCAGGTCTTCGCCGAGCGGCATGTGCACCCACTCGAGGTCGAGGAGGTGCGCTGCCTTGATGAACGCGGGGTGGGCCGTCCGCGGGATCACCAGCCGTCCCTTCGCGATGCCGCGCTCGGCGCGCATGCGGTCGCGCGCGGTCTTCACCGCCATGAAGATCGACTCCGTGCCGCCGGACGTCATGGCGCCGCCCACGTCGTCGCCGCCGTGCAGCAGGTGAGCCGCGATGGAGGCGACGTCGCCCTGCATCTCGCGCAGGCTCGGGAAGACGAAGGGGTTGAGGGCGTTCTCCAGCAGCACGTGGCCGGCGGCAGCCTGCAGCATGGCGTCGACGTCCGGGCCGGCGTTGTAGATGAGCCCCCACGTGCGCGCGTTGTGGTAGTCGGCGTCCGAGACCTGGAGGGCGCGGAGGCGCCCCATGACGGCTTCGAGCGATGATCCGGTGACGGGTAGTTCCTTCATTGCGCCCTCCCGTGGCTGCGGGGCCGGACTCCGTTATACGGTGTCGGCGCGCCGGCCGACAGCGCCCGCGCTGACCGCCCGCCAGTTCGGCGGCCGAATCTACCGGCGGATCCCGGATGCTTGTGACGCGGTCATGTTTCTTTGCGGCCCGATTGGGCTTAGAATCGTTGCGCAGTCCTGTCACAGCGCCAGAGGAGAACCCCGATGCGCATGAACGTCCAGCCTGTCCCCACGCTCTCGGAGCGGGTCAACGAGATCCGCACCCTGACCGCACAGATCGTCAACAAGGAGATCCTGCCGAACGAGAACTTCCTCTGGACGTGGCGCACCGACGCGCGCTTCACCGAAAGCGACATCGAGCACGCGCGGCAGTTGCGCGAGGACATCAAGCGCAAGGTCAAGGAAGCGGGCCTCTGGGCGCCGCACCTGCCGCAGGAGTACGGCGGCGCCGGCCTGAGCTTCCTCGAGCACGCCTACATGAACGAGGTGCTCGCCTACGCGGTCGGTGCCGCCGCGCTCTTCGGCGTGGTCGCGCCGAACTCCGGCAACCAGACCATCCTCCTCAAGTACGGGACGGAGGAGCAGAAGAAGAAGTGGCTGGTCCCGCTCATCGAGGGCAAGATGGAGTCAGGCTTCTCGATGACGGAGCCCGACCAGCCCGGCTCCGACCCGCGCTCGCTCAAGACCACCGCCCGCCGCGACGGCGACGAGTGGGTGATCAACGGCCACAAGTGGTTCACGTCCAACGGCAAGCGCGCGGACTTCTTCATCGTCATGTGCCGCACCGACGACCCGGACGGCCCCGCAGACCGCAACGGCAAGATGACGCAGATCATCGTCCCGAAGGAGACGCCTGGCGTCAACGTCATTCGCGGCGTGCCGGTCTGGGGCAACCGCGATAGCGACCACTGCGAGATCATCTACGACAACGTGCGCGTCCCGGTCACGAACCAGCTCGGGCAGACCGGCACCGGCCACCAGGCCGCCCAGGACCGCCTCGGCGCTGGCCGCGTCTACCACTGCATGAACTCGATCGGCCAGATGTGGCGCGCCTTCGACCTGATGGTCCAGCGCTCGATGACGCGCGAGGTGCACGGCGGCACGCTCGAGACCAAGCAGTTCATCCAGGGCTTCATCGCCGACTCGTACATCGACATCCAGGCGGCGCGGCTGATGACGATCCATACGGCCGAGAAGATGGAGGGTGGCGGCGACCCGCGCACCGATATCTCGGCGATCAAGATCTTCGTGCCGGCCGCATACACGCGCGTCGTCGACCGGGCGATCCAGGTGTGGGGTGCGGCGGGCGTCTCCGGCGACCTGCCGCTCGCCGGCATGTACGAGGGCGCGCGCACGCTGCGCATCGCCGACGGCCCGGACGAGGTGCACAAGATCCTGATCGCCAAGAACGTCCTGAAGCGCTACCACGGCGGCCAGAGCTGGGACTTCGGCAACTGAGCCGGCCGCTTGTGCCCGCGCCCGTCCGCATCCTGCGGGGACGGGCCGTCATTGCCGGGAGGGTCGGCTGAGCGCGTGAGTCGCGGGCGATCGGCGGGCCGCGCCGGCCGGCCTACGCAAGGAGCATGCCGCGATGCAGCAGTTGGACGGCAGGGTCGCGTTCGTGACGGGAGCCGGCCGCGGCATCGGCCGCGCGATCGCGCTGCGGCTTGCCGAAGCCGGCGCGCAGGTGGCGGTGACGGACGCCGACGAAGCGACGGCGCGCGCCGTCGCCGCGGAGTGCGGCGCCGGCAGGCCCGTCCGGGCACGCGCGCTCGGGCTGCGGGTTGATGTGACCGACCCGGCGAGCGTGCGGGAGGCCGTCGCGCGCACCGGCCAGACGCTGGGACCGATCGACGTGCTGGTCAACAATGCCGGGTGGGACAAGATGGAGCCGTTCCTCGAGAGCAGCGAGGAGACGTGGGAGAGGGTGATCGCGATCAACCTCAAGGGTGTGCTCAACTGCGTCAAGGCGGTGCTCCCCGGCATGGTGGAGCGGGGCGGCGGGTGCATCGTCAGCATCAGCTCCGACGCGGCGCGCGTCGGTTCCAGCGGCGAGGCGGTGTACGCGGCCGCGAAAGCGGGCATCATCGCCTTCTCGAAGACCGTCGCGCGCGAGGTGGCGCGGCAGCAGATCAATGTCAACGTCGTCTGTCCGGGCCCGACCAACACGGACCTCTTCCGGGAGGTCGCGGCCGCCAATCCGCGGCTGGGCGACGCGCTCAAGCGCGCCGTGCCCTTCGGCCGCCTCGCCGAGCCCGGCGAGATCGCCGCGGCCGTCGCGTTCCTGGTCTCCGACGACGCGCGCTTCATCACCGGCCAGACGCTCTCGGTGAGCGGCGGCCTCACGATGATCTGACCCGCGAGTGACGGGCGCCACGTGCGGCGGCCGCCCGAGGGCCGCACGGACCGTCTGGGAGGAGCAGGCGATGAAGTTTGAGGACATCCTCTATGAAGCTGCCGAGGGGATCGCGACGATCACGATCAACCGGCCGCGCGTCCTGAACGCGTTCCGCGCGGAGACGGTCGATGAGCTCGTGCAGGCGTTCAAGGACGCCTGGGCGGACCGCACCGTCGGCGTCGTCATCCTGACGGGCGCGGGCGAGCGTGCGTTCTGCGTCGGCGGCGACCAGTCCGTGCGGACGCAGGGCGGCTATGGAGGCAAGCAGGCACGGTCAGACATCGGCCTGGACGTCGAGGACCTGCACGCGATCATCCGCGAGATCCCCAAGCCGGTGATCGCCGCCGTCAACGGCTACGCGATCGGCGGCGGCCACGTCCTGCACGTGCTGTGCGACCTAAGCATCGCGGCGGACACGGCGCGGCTCGGCCAGGTCGGGCCGAAGGTGGGGAGCGTTGACCCCGGCTTCGGCACGGCGTACCTGGCGCGCGTCGTCGGCGAGAAGCGCGCGCGGGAGATCTGGTACCTCTGCCGCCAGTACTCGGCGCAGGACGCGCTGGCGATGGGGCTCGTCA
>JAKAMA010000278.1 GCA_021813085.1 Chloroflexota bacterium
CGCGGCCACCGTGGCTGCCGCGGAGGCGCCAGCCGGTGTGGACGGCGGCGTCGCCGTCGCGGACACGTCCGCAAAGCTGGTGGCTGCAGGCGTACGGTCGGCGGTCGGCGACGCAGTCGGCGCCTGCGATGTCGCGCTCGGTGCGGACCCCGTGGGAGACGGCGCCGCGGCGGCGGCCGGTGCCACATCGACGCTCCCGGCCGAGACGGTGACGGGGATGAGCCCGCCGGCCGCGTCCTTGAGGTCGGAGCCGGCGAGGCTCAGTGTGGAGGAGCCGGGGCGGAGCGCGACGAATGATGCATGGATCACTGGGACGGGCGTCGTCGCCGCAGCACCGGGGGAGCTGGAGAAGAGCGGGATCGTGAAGCACGCGGCGACCGCATGGCCGGTGCTGTTGTCGATCGTGGCGGGCACGCACGTTACCAGATTGCCGCTGCTCGCCACGAAGCCGGAATCCTGCAGACTGCCCAGACGCAGGACCGCCGGATCGAACGAGAGCTGCAGGTCGTAGCCGCCGAGGCCGGTCACGTCCGCTACCGTCACGTCGATGGCCACGGTCGCGCCGGGGGCCGCGTGTGACGCGGAAGGCGCGAAGCCCAGTTGCGCGGGACCGGCGGCATGTCCCGGATGCGGCGCGGCCGCCAGCAAGCCCAGCGTACAAACGATGATGACGAGCGCCTTCAGGTACACAGTGCGGACAGTATACGGCTGATGCCATCCGCCAGCGGTCGGCCGGGCCTGTGTACGATGGGAATTTTCGAATTGACAGCGCGCGGGCGCGGGGACATAATCGTGCCTAAGGGAGCCGTGAACCCCGCCGAGGCGAACAGGAGAAGGAAGAGGAAACGACCATGTTTGCGCACCGTCGCGTCGTCGTGCTCGGGATCACGGGAGGAGCCATCGCGCTGGCCCTTGCCGCATTCATGTTCTTCTCGGTCGGCACGGGGAGGACTGCCCACGCGGAGACGCATGGCATCCAGAACCTGTCGTGCAAGATCGCGCCGTCGCCGTTCCAGTTGAACACGCCGGAGACGCTGACGTGTACGTTCACCTTTAACGGCGCCACGCACACGTTCGTGGCGGACTTTGAGGTCTCCACGACGACGCCGCCGCTGGGGCTGCAGATCTCGAGCTGCACGCTCGATGGCAACAAGTTCAGCGCCGGCCCCTGTCCCTGAGGAGGCAGCGGTCTCCCCACGCCGGCACCGGCCTGGACCAGAACGAACAACGGGCGCGCCCCGCAGCCGTCGAAGGCCACGGGGCGCGTCGTCGTAAGCCGGAGGACGTTATGACCAGACCGTGGCAGATCGCCGCCGCGCTGGCGGCGATCGCCGCCGTGTCCCTCGCGGCCGCGTGGCTGGCGCGCATCGACCGGCACGCCGCGTCCGCGCAGACCGTGGCGGGCGTGGGCTTTTCCCCGCCGTCGTCGACGCTCGTGCTTGGCGCGACGCCGGTCCCGACGGTCGACATCAGCGTGACAAACGCGGCCGGCGTGGGTGGCTACGATGCGTGGGTAACCTTCAATCCGTCGGTCGTGCAGCTCAACGGCCTGCAAGACTCCGGGTTCCTCGGGAACCCGAACCCGCAGGGGACCCCACAGAACCAGGTCCTCTGCAACACGCCGACGATCGCTGCCGGCTACGGCTACCTCAGTTGCGCGATCCTGCCCTTGCCCTCTCCCTTCGCTCCGCCGATCCCTCCCTCCGCCGGCTCGACGCCGGTCGCGCTCCTGCATGCGTCGTTCAGCCCGCTCGCGGCCGGCACATCCGCACTCAGTCTGACGGCGGTCGTCAGTGCCACGCCCGAGATCACCGCGCTCTTCGATGTCAACGGCACGCCGATCGCGGCGAGTCTCGGCGCCGGCAGCATCACCGTGAACAGCCCTTCGGTCGGCGGCATCGCGGTGGAACCCGACGTCGCGTCGCTCCCAGTGAGGTCCGCGGCCGGTCATCCTCTGCGCGACGTCTCCGTGATGTCCGCCATCGCGGCGTCCGCGGCACTGCTGTCCCTCGCGGCATTCTTGTGGAGGGCGCGGCGGCGCGCGTGAGGAGACCCCACCGTAAACCGCTCCATCGCCGCGTTCGAGGACGGCGCCGGCATGACCGCCTGGAGGGCGGGGTCGGACGGGTCCCGCATGGCGGATCTGCGACGCTGTCCGGCGTCACGCTCCGCTCATCGCCGGTCAGCATCTGGCAGGAAGCCGGCCAGCGACGAGCCGCCGGCGCTGCCGTAACCCCGCTCCCCGTCTGGACCTGCGAGAAACCGACGATCGGGAATGTGTCCATCCCGGCCGTCCGGGCGTCACTTTCTCCGCTGCGCGCCCGTTAGGCGGGGTGAAAAGAGGTGAATCGATGAACATCCTTACGGCACTCCTTGCAACGCATAAGCTCGCTCTCGGCATCGCGGTCGCGGTCCTCGCCAGCGGGGCGGCAGTGGGCACCTTCGCCTCCCAGGACAAGCTGCCAGGACAGGCGCACGGCATCATCCTGTCCTCGCTCGACGCGTCGCCGACGGCCACGAGCCAGGTCGAAGCGACCAACACGCCGGCGCCGCCCGCGACGCCAACGCCGGGCACGGTGCATGGCATCCCGACGACGAACCCCGCGCACGACATGGCGGAGACTCCCGGCGCCTGCGAGCGCGGCGATACCGCCGTCAAGACGACGCCGTCCGGCGTGCAGGTGAACGTGCCGTGCCAGGCCATCCACAACGCCGAGACGCCCGAAGCAGACAAGACCCCGGGGCCCGATGAGCGCACGGCCGAGGCGACGAAGCAGGCGGAGGTGCCGGAAGCGACGAGCCAGCCCGAGCCGGCGGAGCAGCCCCACGCCCACGCGACGCCCGGCGCCCACGGCGAGATGGACGCGCACAAGGGCTAGCCCTACGGCCGCGTGCGCGCACCCCCTCCCACCCCTGCAAGCGCGCACCGACGCCGATCCTCAGGAAGCGCCCGCCAACCATCGGCGGGCGCTTCTGGCGCCCAGGCGTAGCGAGAGCCGTTGTTGTTCTCCCAGCCCGTGTTCCCCTCCGGGGTGACGTGCCGGATCACGGAGCCCGCGTCGGCCCGGATCCCGCCGTGGCTGTTACTGGTGATCTCAGATTGACGTGGGCGCGTGGCGGCGTTGTGCCCCCGGTTATTGATCCGGGCACATCGCGTGGCGGACCGTGTCGACCAGCCCCGCGCCGGCGTAGTCCTCGCGGCTCTCACCGGCGTCCGGCAGGCGCAGACCGAGGTCGAAGAGATCGTCCTTCGTGAGCGGCGCGCCGCAGCGCGCGCAGGTGAACATCGGCTGGCCGTCGGGGCCCAGCACCACCTCGCGCGCTCGTCCCGCTGCGTCGTCCGGTGCGGACATGGCCGTTCGCGCGCCGGGACGGCCGGCGCGCACACTCCCGTTACCCTCTCCCATGGTGATGATCGCCCATGCGCGCGCAAACCGTCGGGCCGAATGGCCCGCCGTCCGCGCGATCCGGCCCTTGCCGCACGGCCCGCGCGCTGCCGACCATGAACGTACCCGGTCTGTCACGGAGGGATCATGGTCAGCAAGGTGACGCGCCCGCGCGCGGGGGACGCCGGTCCCACCGAGGCCGCCTACCGCGGCGCGTCCGCGTACGACCGCTGGGGCTGGGGCAGCCACTGCGTCGACTGCTACCCGGGCAACTGCCCGTATCGCGTGTACGTCAAGGACGGCGCGATCGTGCGCGAGGAGCAGGCCGGCACCTTCCCGGTCATCGAGCCCGGCGTCCCGGACATGAACCCGATGGGCTGCCAGAAGGGCGGCTCGTGGAGCCGGCTCCTCTCCGGCGGCGAGCGCATCCTGCACCCCCTGCGCCGCGCCGGCGCGCGCGGCGAGGGGCGCTGGGAGCAGGTCTCCTGGGACGACGCGCTCGGCGAGATCGCCGAGCGCATGCTCGACGCGATCCAGGCGGCCGGCCCCGAGAGCATCGTGCGTGTCGGTACGCCGGGGCAGGGCGGCGTCCAGAGCATCGCGCTGGCCGGGGCGGTGTTCAACAAGCTCGGCTGCACG
>JAKAMA010000279.1 GCA_021813085.1 Chloroflexota bacterium
GCGAGCGCGATCGCGTCGTCACGCAGAAGGTTCATCTTCCAGTTGCCGGCGATCAGCGGTGTACGGGTCATGTCAGGCTCCGAACTTCGTCAGGCGGCCGGCGTGCGCCATCGCCAGGGAGAGCGCTTCCTTCGCCGGGAACGTGCCGAGCGTGCCGTGCGCGCAGGCCCGCTCATTGAACCCTTCCGTATCGTCGAGACGGACGAACTTGCGCGCGTGCAGGAGGAACGGCACCGGGTGCCACGAGTGCCCGGCGACGACCGCCGGCGTCGAGTGGTCGCCGGCGACCATCATCACCTCGGGCTGGAGCGCGTGCAGATCGTCGATGGAGCCGTCGACCTCTTCCAGCGCGCGCATCTTCGCCTGGAAGTCGCCATCCTCGCCGGCGGCGTCCGCCTTCTTGAAGTGGATGAAGAAGAAGTCGAACTCCTGCCAGTGCTCCTTCAGCGTCTGTAGCTCATCGGCGAACGTGGCTCCCGTGGGCAGGACGGTCATACCGACGAGCTTCGCAAGCCCACGGTACATCGGATAGGCGGCGATCGCTGCCGCGCGCAGCTTGCACGCCTCCGGCATCGACGGCATCGGCGGCCGTTTCGCCAGGCCGCGCAGCGTCAGCATGTTCGCGGGCTCGTGGCTCGCGAGCAGCTTCGCCGCCTGCGAGACGAACTCGTTGAGCAGCTTCGCGGTGGGTTCCGCCTCGGGAGCGGTCGCACGGACGGGGAGGGGCGTCACGCCCTCGCGCTGGGGATCGGTCTCGGTGAGCCGGTCGGACAGCCCTTCGCCACGCAGCACCAGCAGGAAGCGATGGTCGCGCACCGGCTCGACGAACACCTGCACACCAGGCAGCCCTATCGTGCGCAGCATCTCGCACAGCGGCACGGTGCGGTCGGTCGCGATGCGTCCGGCGCGACGGTCCGTGATGCGCCCGGCGTTGTCCACCGTGCAGAAGTTGCCGCGCGCGGCCAGGTCCTGCGGCTGCAGGTCGAAGTCGATGCCGAGCGCTTCGAGCACGCCGCGTCCCACCGTGTACCGGAGCGGGTCGTATCCGAAGAGCGCCAGGTGCCCTGGCCCGCTGCCCGGCGTGACGCCCGGGGCCACGGGGACCGTGAGCCCGCACATGCTCTCCTGCGCCAGCCGGTCGAGGTGCTGGATGTCGGCCTGCTCGAGCTCGGAGCGGCCGCTTTCGTTCGGGACGCCGCCGAGGCCGTCGATGACAAGGAGGAGGATCTTCGTGTGGTTGGGGACGGAAAGCTCGCTGAGCAATTCGAGGTCCATGGGCCGTAGTCTACCGTCCCGTGCGCGCGGGTCACAGCCTCGGACACGCTACCATGGGCACGCCATGCAGGATCTGGGACGCGTTCTGGTGCTGTTCGGCGGCGCGCTCGTGCTGGCCGGGCTGGTGGTCTGGGCCGCGAGCGCGCTCGGGTTCGGACGCCTGCCGGGCGACATCGTCATCGACCGGCCGCACGTGCGGATCGCCTTCCCGATCGTGACGTCGATCGTCGTCAGCGTCGTGCTCACGATCGTGCTCAACATCGCGCTGCGGCTCTGGCGCTAACCGGCGGGCGCGCCGGCGAACACCTCTTCGCCCCGGTCAGCGGGTGCGGGTCGCGGCGGCGCGTCCGGTGGCGAGGACCGGGGAAGCAGCCCTAGGATGCGGGCGAGCGGCCACGCGAGCAGCATGGTGACGGGCACGTACACGGCCACCACGAACAGCCACCAGAGCGCTGCCGGCACGTGCTCGACCCGGAGCTGGCTGGCGATGAGCCGCATCGGGTCGTTGACGATCAGCACCGTGTACGACATCACGCCCGCAGCGGCAAGCGCGCGGACTGGCAGCCAGCCGACACGGGACGCCCGGCCGCTGGACCGGCTGGGGCGCCGCGTGATGAGCGGCAGCGCGAGCAGCGCGAGGCCGAGCGTCGTCAGCGGCAGCGCGAGCGCCTGCCAGTAGCCCGCCGACCACTCGCCGGTCAGCAGGTCGCCGGCAGTGTGCGCCGCGAAGCCCAGCAGGAGGGCGGCGACGACAACTCCGGGACGCCGCAGCCGGGCGAGCACGTGCATGCGCGCCGGGTCGGCGAGGACGGCGCCGATCGCCATGCCGGCGGTGAACTCGAACAGCCGGAACGGCGCCCAGCCCGTGACAAGCCGGAACTGCAGCTCGAGGTAGCTGTAGCGGTACAGCACCCACCAGTTCGCACCGACGGTGAGCGCGAAGGTCAGCAGGAGGAACGGTAGCAGGCCAATGCGCTTCATCAGCACCAGGAGCAGCGGGAAGAGCAGGTAGTACTGCGCGAGCAGCCCGACGAACCAGAGCGCGAGCTGCGGAGCGAAGAACCACTGATCCTTGAGCAACCGCGGCACGAGCGTCGCGCTCGCGAAGATGACGCCGGCATCAATGCTCAGGTGCGTGCGCAGCGAGATCGTCACGCCGTGCTGAAATTGCTGCACAAAGCCGCCGCCGCCGATGCTTGCCTCCCTCCACGCGATCGCGGAGATCACCGCGTAGGTCAGCGCGACGCCGGCCCAGTAGGGCAGCATCAGCTTGCGGAAACGATGCGCGAAGAACCTCGGCCAGCTCGCGACGCCGCCCGTCCGATAGGCCACCATCGTCAGTGCGACACCGCTGAGCATCATGAAGAGCGGCACGCCCTGGAAGCCATCGCGCAGCAGGATGTCGGTGAAGGCGGTGAAGACGTGCCACGGCTCGCCACCCCCGCGCGCCTGGTCAACGAAGCGCCGGTAGTAGTCATGCGGGACGGGCGGGAAGAACTTCAGGTCGCCCCAGAGGTGGAAGAGGATCACCCACAGAATGGCAGCGCCGCGCAGCGCATCGATGGCTCGCAGGCGGGCGCGCGGCGCGCGGCCTTCGTCCGTGTCGTCGTGAAAACGCACGCGGCTTCCTCTATCGCGTATCGCGGGGTGATCGAGGGTGAGAACGTACACGCGGCCACCGTAAGCATCAAGCCCCCGACTGGACATCGCGCCCCCGACGTGAGCATAGGGCGGCGAAGTTTTCGCGCTTCGGTAAGCCAGTCGACAGACTCGCGGAAGCTGGTAAGAAGCGGCGAAGCCTTCGGTGAGAGCGCTTGACGTATCGTACGCCACGTCTCGCCGGTGCCCGGCGATGACACCAGCCATGGCCCGGGAGCGGGCGTTCACGGGGAGGGCAAGGATGTCAAGCGATGTCGACGTCACGGAGGAGGACCAGCTAACAAGAACCGAAAAGATGCGGATCGCCGCCCGCGTGCTCATCAGGCGCGGGGTCGCCGGCAACGGAGGCCGCTGGGGCCTGCAGTCGCGGCTGGCGGAGCACTTCGGAGTGACCCGCCAGCGGGTCAGTCAGATCGTGCGCCAGGAACTGCACGCGCTCGATGCTGATTCTCGATAAGCGCAAGGCCGTCGAGCACATGGTGGCGCTAACGGCACAGCACCCAGATCCGGCCGCCGACGAGTCGCCGGGCGCCTTGCACGGGCGCCGCCGGCAGAACATCGCGACCTTCGAGCGCCGCACGAAGGCGACCGTTGGCGCCGGCGCGCGGCGCGCGGGCGGCGCGCGACCCACGGCCACGCAGCCGGCGGGCGGGGTATCGATGGCCTGAGGTCGATGCCCCGCCCGCGCCGCGGGCGCTCAGCCCAGACCGGCGAAGATGTCGTCGAGCACGATCCCGTCGGCGACGGGCGGGTGTGCGCGGTAGAGGTGCTCGCGGGAAAAGATGCCGCGTTGGAGGTCCTCGGGCATCTGCGCGAGCGGGCCGAAGCTGTCTACCTGTGTCCGGTGCGCGGCGAGCGCGCGCATCTTGCGCTCGTACTGCGCGCTGACGTCGATCACGCAGTTGGCTGCGCGATGGTCGAGCCGGCGCATCTCTTCGACGTCGCCCGGCGGCTCTCCGAGGTCGAGCCCACGCCGTTGCATCTCCTGCATCGCGCTCTCGAACGCAGCGATCGGGATCATGCCGTAGTACAGGGCGGGCGTGCGCCACGCGGCGCCTTCGCCCGCGTACTGCGCGGCATCGGCGGCCGC
>JAKAMA010000280.1 GCA_021813085.1 Chloroflexota bacterium
CGGACGTCTCGCTGGTCGCGGCGATCAGCTCCACGGACACCGTGCGGCTCTTGCTGGTGTACGCCTTCGGGCCGATCGCGGGGATCTTCCTCGTGCATCGCGCGAACAGGCTGAGCCGCTACCTGACCGCCGGCCTGGCGGTGAGTGCGGTCTCGTATCTGGCGCTCATCGCGACCTGGTTCGTCGACGCCGACCGCCAGATCGGCGACCTGGGCTGGATGGCGCTCTCGACCGGCATTGGCGGTGTCAGCGCGGGCGTGCTTGCGGCGGGCGCCTTCGTGACCGTGGGCGTGCTGTTCGGGGTGACGACGCGCGTACAACTCATGGAGCTCTCGCAGCTTAACGCCCCACTCCTGCGGCGCCTGCAGGACGAGGCGCCCGGCACCTTCCACCACAGCATCATCGTCGGCAACCTCGCCGAGCGGGCTGCAGACCTCGTCGGTGCCGACCCGCTGTTGACGCGCGTGGGCTGCTACTACCACGACATCGGCAAGGTCATGCAGCCGGGGATGTACATCGAGAACCAGCCGGCGGGGGAGAGCCCGCACGATGAGATGACACCCGAGGAGAGCGCGGCCGTCATCCAGCAGCACGTCACGAACGGCCTCGACCTCGCGCGCAAGGAGCGGTTACCCGAGCGTGTGCAGGCGTTCATCCCGGAGCACCACGGGACGCGCCTCGTCACCTTCTTCTACCGCACGGCCGCGGAGCGCGACCCGAACGTCGACCCGGCGCGGTTCCAGTACCCGGGGCCGCGCCCGCAGTCGCGCGAGACGGCGATCGTCATGCTCGCCGACTCGACCGAGGCGATGGTCCGCAGCAGCAGCGACCGCTCGCCCGAGCGCATCGACCAGTTGGTGGACGAAGTCATCGCCGAGCGGGTGTCGGAGGGGCAGCTCGACGAGAGTGACCTGACGCTGCGCGACCTGCGCACGATCGCCACGTCGTTCAAGAGCACGATGCGGGCCGTGTACCATCCGCGCGTCGCCTATCCGGAGCCGACTCCGATGGAGAGGCGGAGGCGCCTGCTGCGCCTCCGGCTCGGCGGCCCGGCGCCGCGCCCCGACGTGCTGGAGCCTGGCCAGCGCGGCAAGCGGAAGTTCGAGCGGTGAGCGCCCCCGACAACCTGCTAGACTGGACACACAGGCGGTGGACACCGTCCCGGACGACAAAGGAACGAGACACATGGGAGCAATGGCCAAGACACTGCTGCTGATGGGAGTCCTCACGGGCCTCCTCGCGGGGCTGGGGTATCTGTTTCTCGGCGGGCTGCCGGGGCTGATCTTCTTCGTCGCGCTCGCCGCGGCCTTCAACCTCTTCGCCTACTGGAAGTCCGATTCGCTGGCCCTCCGGATGGCCGGCGCCCGCGAGGTGACGCCGGAGCAGGAGCCGCGCCTTCACCGCATCGTCGATGAGGTGAGGTCCCTGACGACGCTGCCGAAGCCGAAGGTCTACGTGGTGGACAACCCGTCGCCGAACGCGTTTGCCACCGGGCGCAACCCCAAGCACGCCGTCGTCGCGGCGACGACCGGCATCATGGGCCTGCTCGACGACCGCGAGCTGCGGGGCGTCATCGCCCACGAGCTGGGGCACGTCGGCAACCGCGACATCCTGATCGGCGCCATCGCCGCCATCATGGCCGGCGCCATCGCCTGGATCACGCAGAGCATGATGTTCGGCATGCTGTTCGGCGGCCGCCGCAGCAACGAGAACACGCTCCTCGCGCTGCTCGCGATCGTGCTGATGCCGATCGCTGCGTCCATCGTGCAGCTCTCGATCTCCCGCACGCGCGAGTACCAGGCGGACAAGACCGGCGCCAGGACCACGCACGACCCGGACGCGCTTGCCGATGCGCTCGAGAAGCTGGAGCGCGGCGCGATGGTGCGGCCGATGCAGGTGAACCCGGCCGCGGCGCACATGTTCATCGTCAACCCGCTGGCCGGGTTGCGCGGCCAGAACTTCTCGAACCTGTTCAGCACCCACCCGCCGATCGATGAGCGGGTCAAGCGCCTGCGCCAGATGGCGCGGACCGGCGCCTGACGCAGCGAACAGCGCCGCCACAGACAGGGAGCCTCGCCCGGTCGGGCGAGGCTCCTTCGCGTTCCCGGTGGGGCACACGCGCGAGCAACGGCGAGTCAGGTGTCGCGCGGGCGGTCGGCGTGCAACCCCACGCGGGCGGCAAAGCGACATCCCCGGACCGGGCGGCCACATGGGGCCGCCCCTACAGCCGCCGCCCATCGACGCCCTGCGCGGGCTGAAAGAGCCCGCGCTACGTGTGTGCGCGCCCTGCGCTCATGCTCATCGGCGCGAGTCCGGGGCGCAGATCAGTCGCGCTGCTCGCGTTCGCGCTTCCGGCGTCCCTCCCAGCCGAGGTCGCCGGCGCGATAGTAGCGGTGCCCTTCGGCGCGGTCCGGGCGGTGCTGCTGTAGGACCTCGTGGCCGGGGAAGTCGTGCGCGTACTTGTACCCCTTCCCTGGCGCATCAGGCCGGTGACTGCGTTGCGCAGGTGCAGCGGCACCGGGTCGTTGCGCGTGCTCTCGACGTCGCGCAGCGCCGCGGTGTAGGCGCTGCCAACGCTGTTGCTCTTCGGCGCTAACGCCAGGTACAGCGCCGTCTCCGCCATCGCGTAGAAGCCCTCCGGCAGTCCGATGAAGTGCACCGCCTGCTGGCATGCCGTCGCGACGACGAGCGCCTGCGGGTCCGCCAGGCCGACATCTTCCGACGCCAGGATCACCATGCGCCTCACGATGAAGAGCGGGTCCTCGCCTGCCTCGATCATCCGCGCCAGCCAGTAGAGCGCGGCGTCAGGGTCCGACCCGCGCAGCGACTTGATGAACGCCGAGATGGTGTCGTAGTGCGCGTCGCCCTGCCGGTCGTAGAGGTACGTGCGGTGCTGCAGCGCCTCTTCGACCTCCGCGACGCCGACGGCCGGCGCCCCGCCGTCGCGGGCGCGCGCACCGAGCACCGCCGCCTCGAGCGCGTTCAGCGCGATGCGTGCGTCGCCGCCCACCGACGCCGCGAGCGCGGCCAGCGCCTCGTCGTCGACCGCGACGCCGCCCATACGGGCCGTCCGGCTGCCGCCGAGGCCGCGCTCGCCGTCCGCCAGCGCCGCACGCAGGATACGCTCGATGCTGTCCGGCTCGAGCTGTTTGAGCGCGAAGACGCGCGAGCGCGAGAGGAGCGGCCCGATCACCTCGAACGACGGGTTCTCGGTCGTCGCGCCGATCAGCGTGATCGTGCCGTCCTCGACGAACGGCAGGATGGCGTCCTGCTGCGCCTTGTTGAACCGGTGGATCTCGTCGATGAAGAGCACCGTGCGGCTGCCGCCGGCGTGCAGCCGCTCGCGCGCGTCGGCCACGGCCTTGCGCAGGTCCGCAACCCCGGCCGACACCGCCGAGACGGGCACGAACGCCGCCTGCGTGCGCGTCGCGATGATCCGCGCGAGCGTCGTCTTGCCGGTACCCGGCGGCCCCCAGAGGATCATCGAAGGCAGCGTGTCGGCCTCGACGAGCCGGCGCAGGATGCGCCCCTCGCCCACGAGGTGCTCCTGGCCCACGTATTCGTCGAAGCTGCGCGGCCGCATGCGCGCGGCGAGCGGCGCACCGGCGTCGGGCACGGCATCGCCCTCGGGCGCCGGCATCGGCGCGGCGCTGACGGACTTCCGGGTGCGTGGCATGACGGCAGTGTACTGCGGCCGCGTGGGCTACATCGCCGAACCGGGCGGCCACCTGGGGCCGCCCCTACTAGATGTTGTTCAGCCGGTCGAGGAACGGCAGCCGGGAGAAGTACGTGTTGAACATCGCCAGGTTCCCCGTGAAGAGCAGGATGCCAACGAAGATCACCAGCACCCCCGTCGCGATCTCGACCGCCGGCATGAGGCCGCGGACCCGCCGCAGGGACGACGTGATCGGCACCACGGCGAGGCCGGTGATGATGAACGGCACGCCGAGCCCGAGCGAGTAGACGAGCAGGAGGTAGGTGCCCCTC
>JAKAMA010000281.1 GCA_021813085.1 Chloroflexota bacterium
CCTGCGGCACCACCGAGAACGTCTGCTCGCCGCGCGCCGGGCTGATCGCGATGCGCACGGTCACCTTGTCCGTGCCCTGCAACTGCACCCCCGTCGGCAACAACAGCCCCACCTGCCGGACCACGTCGCTGCGCTGATCGGCGACCGAGATCTCCTCCGTCGAGATCCCCTTCACCGCGTCGATCGACTGCAGGATGTCGGCGGCTCCCGTGACCGCGACGAGCGGCGGGTCGATCGTGATGCTCGTGATGTTATAGCCGGGCGCCGGTGTGCCGCCGACGTTCGGCGTCACGATGAAGCCGCTCGTGAACTCCCGCTGGTTGATGCTCACCTTCACGTGCGCCTTCGCCGGGCTCACCGTGACGCGGCTGATGTCTCCTCCGTGCACGTCGCGTGGCTTCAGCGCCACGGTGTCGTCGAAGTCGACCCGCAGGCCCGTCAGGTTCACCTCCGCCACCGCTGAATCGACGAGCGCGACGAGGCTCTCCGGCCCGGTCACCGTCACCGATGCCGGGGTGACGCTCTGCGTGCCCGCCGCGAATCCCAGTTGCGGCGACCCCACCAGCGAGACCTTCACCGGCACCTCCTTCGACCGCAGGTTCTCGATCGTCACGTCCACGCGGGCCGGCGTCACGTCGGTCACGTTGACACGGCCGTTCGACGACGTGACGTCGACCGCCACGTTCGTCGTGCCGGCCTGCAGCCCGCCCAGGTTCACGGTCGCCTGGAAGTCGTTCGGATGCAACTGGCTGATCTGATTTGCCGGCGCCGAGATCTGGATCCGCACGCTCGTCGCCGACGCGTTCGCCACCGCCAGCCCGTTCGGCACGTTGACGAACTGGACCGGGATCGCGCTGTTGAACGTCGCCGTCTGCTGCGGGTTCTCGCGCTCCGTGACGTACAGCCACAGCGTCAGCGCGAGGGCCACCGACAGCACGGCGAGGCTCAGGTTCCCCGCGATCGCCAGCGCCCCGCCACGGAGCACGAACGCCAGCGCGCGCGGCAGACGGCGCAGCGTGCTCATGTCTCCGCCTCGCCGGCGCCCGCGTCGCCCGGCGTCGCGCCGGCGACGGCCTTACGCGGCGTCGTGCCGTTGACGTGCAGCAGGCTCTCGAGCAGCGCCCGCAGCCGCACGTCATCGAGCCGCATGTACATCCGCCCGTCCGCCGCCACCGAGACGCGCCCCGTCTCCTCCGATACTACCAGCGACACCGCGTCCGTCCGCTCCGTGATCCCCAGCCCCGCCCGGTGCCGCGTCCCCAGCTCGCCCGGCGGCGAGTTCTCCGACAGCGGCAGCGTGCAGCCCGCCGCCACGATGCGGTTCCCGCGGAGCACCGCCGCGCCGTCGTGCAGCGGCGAGTTCGGATAGAAGATCCCTTCGATCAGCTCCGGCGACGCGATCGCGTCCACGGCGACGCCCGTCTCGACGTAGTCTTGCAGCCCTGTGTCCCGCTCCAGCACGATCAGCGCGCCAAACCTGCGCCGCGACATGTCCGCCACCGCCACGCTGAGCGCCTCGATCGTCTCCGGGTAGCGCGGGCTGTTGCCGAACGCCAGCGCCCCCGTCCGCCCCACGCGCTCGAGCGCGCGCCGGATCTCCGGCTGGAAGATGATCGGCAGCGCGATCAAGAGCCCCGTGAACGAGTTCCGCAGCAGGAAGTTCAGCATCCGCAGGTCGAACGCCCGTCCCAGCGCGAACGCGGCGATCAGCAGGATGAACGCGCCGCGCATCACCGCCATCGCCGTCGTCCCGCGCAGCAGCAGCAGCAGCCAGAAGAAGACGAGCGAGATGATCGCCACGTCGAGCGCGGCGGCCGGCCCGAACTGCTGGAAGTTGTTGCGCAGGCTCTCGATGAGGCTGGTCACGGCCGTCTACAGCGCCTGGTCGCCCGCCACGAGCGCCAGGATCGCCTTCTGCGCGTGCAGCCGGTTCTCCGCCTGGTCGAACACCACCGACTGCGCGCCTTCGATCACCTCTTCCGTCACCTCGTCGCCGCGGTGCGCCGGCAGGTCGTGCATGAAGATCGCCGAGGGGTTCGCCAGGGCCAGCAGCTCTGCCGTCACCGTGTAGCCCGCGAAGGCCTCCTTGCGCTCCGCGTACGAGTCCTCCTGCCCCATGCTCGTCCAGACGTCCGTGTACACGACGTCCGCGCCGCGCACCGCCTCCGCCGGCGTCGCGCACACGTCGATGCGGCCGCCGCTGTCCGCCGCCGTCCGCTCGATGAAACGCAGCGTCGCGTCCGGCAGACGGTAGCCAGCGGGCGACGCGATCGCGAAGCTCATGGCCGCCAGCGCCGCCGCTTCCGCCAGCGACGCCGCCACGTTGAAGCCGTCGCCGACGTACGCCAGCCGCACGCCGCGCAGCGTCCCGAAGCGCTCCAGCACCGTCAGCAGGTCCGCCAGCGCCTGGCAGGGGTGCTCCTCGTCCGAGAGCGCGTTGATCACCGGCACGCCGGCATGCCGTGCGAGGTCCAGCAGGGTCTGGTGCAGGTACGTCCGCGCCGCGATCACATCGACATAACGAGAGAGCACGCGGGCGACGTCCGCCACCGGCTCGCGCTGTCCCAGCCCGACCTCCGACTGGCTCAGGTACACGGCGTGGCCGCCCAGCTCGTGCATCGCGACGTCGAAGCTGACGCGCGTCCGCAGCGACGGCTTCTCGAAGATCAGCGCCAGCGTCTTGCCGGCGAGCAGCCGGGCGCCGCCGCCGTCCCGCTTCAGGCTGAGCGCCGTCTGCAGGATGCGGTCCAGCTCCTCCGGGCTCAGGTCGGCGATCGAGAGCAGGTCGCGGCCGTACACGGGCAATCCTCCGGAAATGCGGACGCAGTATATCGCGATGCCCGTGCACGCATCGGCAGCGCCGATAGCTGCGGCTTCACGTACGCGCGTCCGCCGGCGTCGGCCAGGCTCCCGCCCGCCGGCCGGGACGCACGTGGAGGTCGTCGCCCGCCGGACGGGCCCGCGGGTCAGCACATGTGGCTGAACGGCCTGCCCGGAGCCCACATGTTCCACTGCGCCGCGGCAGCCCACCGCTGGGCGCCCTCCGCCCAGTCGTGGAACAAGACGTTGTTGCTCCCGACGTCGGCGGCGTGGGCGAGTCCTACGTACACCATCACCATCGGCAGGTTGTAATCCCCCCCGTCTGGCCCCCGCCACAGCGGTGCGGCGAGTGTGTCGCCCGCGACGTCCGTCCGGGTCACGTCGTACCGCAGGTATACCTGTCGCCCCGGCGGCAGGAAGAAGACCTGCAGGGCGGCCTTCGCCCAGTCGGCGCCGCACTGCCCGCCGACCGGCGCGCTCATCTGTAGCATCCGCACGCGGCGGCCGTCTGTGCAGGTGAAGGTCTCGCCGTCAATCACCGTGGCGACCGTGCAGGGGTCGCCCGGCGGCCTGTTTCCCCGCACGGAGGTGAGCGCTGCCAGCATGTTGATGCGTCCCGAGCCGGCCCATCCGGGCGTGCTGCCCGGCGGCACCGCCGTCGCGCTCTCCTCGATCAAGTTCGTGAGTTGTGCCGGCGTGAGGCCCGGGTTCAGGGAGAGCATGAGGGCGGCGAGCCCCGAGACCTGGGGCGCCGCGAATGATGTGCCGTCCCCTGAGGCATACGCGCCGGCCGGCAGACACGGCAGGAAGAAGTTGCACCGCGAGGGCGGAACCGGCCCGATGATGTCCTGTCCGACCGCTACGACTCCGATCCCCGTGCCCCAGTTGGAGAACGGGGCGCGCTGGCCCGGGTCGCTTCGTGACGTTGCGCCCACCGCAAGCACGTTCGACAGCCGCGCCGGGAACGCCACGGTCGCCGTCCCGCCATTGCCGGTCGCCGCGACGACAAGCACACCTTCCCGCACGGCCTCGTTGATGGCATCCGTGACGACCTGCGCGTCCTGCAGGCCGCCCAGGCTCAGATTGATGACACGCGCCCCGTTGTGCGCAGCGTAGAGGATGCCGCGCGCCGTCGCGACGGAGTCGCCTTCGCCGTGACAATCGA
>JAKAMA010000282.1 GCA_021813085.1 Chloroflexota bacterium
CATGGCCGGCAAGTCGACGTATCTGCGCCAGGTCGCGCTGATCGTGCTGATGGCGCAGTGCGGCAGCTTCGTGCCGGCGTCATCGGCGTCGATCGGCGTCGTCGACCGTGTGTTCACGCGCGTCGGCGCCGGCGACGACCTGACGTCGGGGCAGTCGACGTTCATGGTGGAGATGATCGAGACGAGCGCGATCCTCCACAACGCGACGTCGCGCTCGCTGCTCATCCTCGACGAGATCGGCCGCGGTACGAGCACCTACGACGGCATGGCGATCGCGCGCGCCGTCGTCGAGTACCTCCACAACCGTCCCGGCCTGCAGGCGAAGACGCTCTTCGCCACCCACTACCACGAACTGGTCGACCTCGCTCAGCATCTGCCGCGCGTCCGCAACTACAACGTCGCCGTGGCCGAGGAGGGCGGCCGCATCGTCTTCCTGCGGCGCATCGTGCCGGGCGGCGCCGACCGAAGCTACGGCGTGCACGTCGCCGAGCTGGCCGGCCTGCCGAAGGCCGTCGTGCAGCGAGCGCGCGAGCTGCTGCACGACCTCGAATCCGGCAACGGCGGCGGGCCGGCGGCCGCAAGCTCGGCCGGGCAGCTGTCGCTGTTCGCTGCCGCAGCGCCGGACGACGGTCTGCGGCGCGACGTCGCCGCGATCGACGTCGACGCGATGACGCCGCTCGAGGCGCTCACGCGCCTCTACGAACTGCGTGAACGCGCACGTGAGGGGTGATCGACCTACGGGAAGCCGGCGTACTGCTGGAGCAGCGGGTCGACGGTCGGGCCGGTGGCCTTGAGTTCGAGCCGGTGGCCGGCGGCCTCGAGTTGCGGCAGCGACGTCGTGAGCGCGAACACGGTCGCGCCGCGCTCGTCGCGCGCGATGACGGTGATCGGTTGCAGCTGGTTGAGCGCCGACAGCCCGCGCTTCACCGTCGCGCCGCCCGCGACTTCAAACGGTTCCTTCTCGTCGATCTGGACGAACACAGCCTGGGTCGACGGATTGACGAACGCGATCTCGGACGTCGTCTTGCACGCAGACGAGAGCGCGGCCAGCGACAGCAGTGCGACAGCGGCAGCCAGCAGGCGTGGGGTCACGTGTGCGTCCTTCCGGTGAGCGAGGCGCTCCTTAGCCAGTGTCGTCACGGAAGGTGTCGATCTGAATGGAGCTTCGGCCCCACGAGTCAGTTTCTTGCGACGCCGGGCGCGCCGAGCCGGAACCGGCGTTCCAGCGCCTGGAGCATGTCGATGCGCCCGGCACCCGCCCAGTCCGGGCGGTCGCCCGGCGGCACCGCGTCGGCAGTGGCCTTGACGATGCCCAGCAGGGAGTCGGCCTTGAGCGTCGGCGTGTGCGAGAGCATGAGCGCGACCAGCCCCGTCACCTGCGGCGCCGCGAATGAGGTGCCATCGCCGACGGCGTACGGCCCGCCTGGCAGGCACGGCAAGAACACGCCGCAGCTCGACTTCGGCACTGTCCCGACGATGTCCTGCCCGATCGCTACGACGTCGATCTCCGGCCCTGTGGCCGAGAACGTCGCCCGCTTGTCCGGCTCAACGCCCGAGGCCGCGCCGACGGCGAGCACGTTCGGGTAGCGCGCCGGATAGGCGACGCCCACGGCGCCGGTGTTCCCCGACGCGGCGACGACGAGCACCCCGTAGTCGTCGTGCGCGATGCGCACGGCCTCACGCAAGATCGCAGAATCGGCGGGTCCCCCGAGGCTGATGTTGACCACGCGCGCCCCGGCCTTCGCCGCGTAGAGGATGCCCTGCGCCACCGCGAGCGAGTCGCCGGCGCCGTCACAGTCGAGCACCTTGACCGGCAGGACCGTCACGCCACGTGCGACGCCCACCATGCCAGTGCTGTTCGCGTTCGCCGCGATGATGCCCGTCACGAACGTGCCGTGGCCGAGGTCGTCGCCGACGTTGCCGTCGAGCGCCGCCGGGCAGCCGGGCGACGGGTCGCTGACGAACGCGCAGCCGTGCACGTCGTCGATGCAGCCGTTGCCGTCGTCGTCGATGCCGTTGCCCGCGATCTCGCGGTGATTCGTCCAGATCCGGCCCTGCAGGTCCGGATGCGACAGGTCGATGCCCGTGTCCAGCACCGCGACGAGCGTCGACGCCTTCCCGGTCTCGATGCCCCAGGCGTCGGGCGCGCGCTCGACGTCGAGGTACGTGGCCTCGCGGGAGTAGAGCGGGTCGGCCGGGGCGTCGGCGCGCGTCATCGCGTACGCCGGCTCGGCGTAGGCGACGCCGTCGACGGCGGCGAGCTGCGCGATCGCGGCATCGACGCCGACGCTGTCGGGCGGGACGAGGCGCAGCGCGCTCAACGCCGGTGCGCGCTGGTTCACCGAGAAGCCGTGCGCCTCGGCGTACGCGGCCACGCGGTCGAGGTCGGCCGAACTCTTCGTCCGCACGACGACGGTGCTCGCCGGGCGAAGCGGGATGCCCGGCGACGACAGCGCGAGCGAGCCGCTCGGGCCGCCGCCGCTGGTGTATGCGGGGCGTGTCAGCGTGAGCGCGACGGCGGCGAGGACGGCGACGATCGCGAGGCGGGCGTACCAACGGGCGTTCGATCCGAACCCGTCCACCGTATCTCCTCCCATGCGCGCCGGCGCCGTGTCGCGCCGAGCATATCACGAATCCGCGCCCATGCGGGCGCCCTCAGGCACCGTGCTACAATCGCGCCTGGAGGCCCCGTGACCATCCGCATCCTGGCACCGCACGAGGCGGCGAAGATCGCGGCCGGCGAGGTCATCGAGCGGCCCGCTTCCGTCGTCAAAGAGCTGATCGAAAACTCGCTGGACGCCGCCGCCCGCAGGGTCGCGGTGGAAATCCGCGAGGGCGGCCTCGCGCTGATCCGCGTCGCCGACGACGGCTGCGGCATCGAGCCCGGCGAGCTGCGCCTCGCGTTCGAGCGCCACGCGACGAGCAAGGTGGCGGCCGAAGAGGACCTCTGGCGCATCGCCACCTTCGGCTTTCGGGGTGAGGCGCTGCCGAGCATCGCCGCCGCCGGCGACGTCGAGCTGCTGACGCGCGTCGCCGGCAACGACGTCGGCGCCCGGCTGCGCATCCGCGGCGGAGAGATCGTCGAAGAGGGCTCCGGCGCGGCGTCGCCCGGCACGGTGTTCACCGTGCGGCAGCTCTTCGGCGCGCAGCCGGCACGGCTCAAGTTCCTGCGCGCGCCCGGCAGCGAGGCGACGCAGGTGTCGACCGTCGTCACACACTACGCCATCGCCTACCCCGAGGTTCGGTTCGAGTTCGTCGTCGACGGCAAAACGGCGCTGCAGACGACCGGCAGCGGGGAGTTGCTCGACGCCATGGCGGCCGTCTACGGCGCCGACGTCGCCGCTGCCGCCATCGAGATCGACGTCCCGCCCGCGAACGAGGGTGAGGCCGGCGTGCGCGGCGTCGCCATCGAGCCGCGGCTGCATCGATCGTCGCGCAACTACATCAGCCTGTACGTGAACCGGCGCTGGGTGCGCAACCGCGCGCTGACGTTCGCGGTCGAGGAGGCGTACCAGGGTATGCTGCCCGTCGGCCGCCGCCCGATCGCCGCGCTCGACCTGTCGATCCCGCCCGAGGACGTCGACGTGAACGTGCATCCGACGAAGGCCGAGGTGCGCCTGCGTCGCGAGCGCGAGGTGTTCGGCCTGCTGCAACGCGCCGTCCGCCGCGCGCTCTCGGGCGGCGCGACGGTGCCCGCCGCGTCTCCGTCGCTGTGGACCGGCGGCAGCGCCGAGCCGTCGCGACCGGCGATGCTCCTCGAGTCGCCGCCGCGGCAGGCGCCGCTCCCGCACGCGTTAACGCGGCACGACGATGCGCCCGAACGGACGCAGTCTGCTGTGCCCGCGCCAGACCGGCTGCCGCCGCTGCGCGCGATCGGCCAGATCGGCAACCTCTACGTCGTCGCGGAGGGCCCGGAGGGGATGTACCTGGTCGACCAGCACGCCGCGCATGAGCGCGTGCTG
>JAKAMA010000283.1 GCA_021813085.1 Chloroflexota bacterium
CACGGAGGACGGCGTCGTCCACGCCGTCGACGGCGTTTCGTTCGACGTGGAAGAGGGCGAGACGCTGGGGCTCGTCGGCGAATCGGGCTGCGGCAAGAGCGTGACCGCGCTCTCGATCCTGCGCCTGATCCCCAACCCGCCGGGGAAGATCGTCGCCGGCGAGATCGTCTTCGAGGGCGAAGACCTGCTCAAGCTCGACGAAGATGACATCCGGCACGTGCGGGGGAACCGGATCGCGATGGTCTTCCAGGAGCCCATGACTTCGCTCAACCCGGTGCTGACGATCGGCCGCCAACTGACCGAAGCCCTGGAGCTGCACCTGAAGATGGACCACCACGCGGCGAACAAGCGCGCGACCGAGCTGCTGGAGATGGTGGGCATCCCCGAGGCGGCCAGCCGGCTCAATGACTACCCGCACCAGTTCTCGGGCGGCATGCGGCAGCGCGTGATGATCGCGATGGCGCTGTCGTGCAACCCGAAGCTCCTGCTCGCGGACGAGCCGACGACGGCCCTGGACGTGACGATCCAGGCGCAGATCCTGGAGATCATGGCCCGTCTCAGCCGCGAGCTGGGCACGGCCGTGGTGATCATCACGCACAACCTCGGGGTGGTGGCGCGCTACGCCGACCGCGTGAACGTCATGTACGCCGGCAGGATCGTCGAGACGGCGAGCGCGCGGGAGCTGTACGGGAACCCGCGGCACCCCTACACGATCGGCCTGCTGAAGTCGGTGCCTCGGCTCGACCAGGGCCGGAAGGACCGCCTGATCCCGATCGAGGGCGCGCCGCCGGACCTGGTGAACCCGCCGTCGGGCTGCAACTTCTCGCCGCGCTGCGCGTACAAGATCGACAAGTGCACGGCCGAGGAGCCGCCGCTGATGTCGGCCGGAGACAGGCACCAGTCGGCGTGCTGGGTGATGCCGACGACGGAAACCGTCGTCGTTGCCGGCGGTGAAGCGGCGCAGGAAGGGGCGGTGAGCTCATGACGACGGAAACCGCGCCGATGCGCGACGTCGAAACGGCGTCGGACATCCTGGTCAACGTCCAGAACCTGAAGATGTACTTCCCCGTGACGGCCGGGCTGATCTTCCAGCGCAAGATCGCCGACGTGAAGGCCGTGGATGGCGTCTCGTTCTCGGTGAAGAAGGGCGAGACGCTCGGTCTGGTGGGCGAATCGGGCTGCGGCAAGTCGACGACGGGGCGGGCGCTGCTCCAGCTCTACAAGCCGACGGCGGGCTCGGTGAACTTCGATGGCATCGAGCTGACGAAGCTCACGGGGAACGCGCTCCGGCACATGCGGCGCAAGATGCAGATGATCTTCCAGGACCCGTACGCGTCGCTGAACCCGCGCATGTCGATCGGGGCGATCATCGGCGAGCCGCTGGCGATCCACGGACTGGCGAAGGGCGGACGCGCGCGCAAGGAACGGATCCAGGACCTGATGCGCGTGGTCGGCCTGAACCCGTACTACGCGAACCGCTATCCGCACGAGTTCTCGGGCGGCCAGCGGCAGCGCATCGGCATCGCGCGGGCGTTGGCGGTGGAGCCCGACTTCATCGTCGCGGACGAACCGGTGTCGGCGCTCGATGTCTCGATCCAAGCGCAGATCATCAACCTAATGGAGGACCTGCAGCACCAGTTCGGGCTGACCTACCTCTTCATCGCCCACGACCTGTCGGTGGTGCGGCACATCAGCGACCGGGTCGGCGTCATGTACCTGGGCAAGATGATGGAGCTCGCGGACCGCAACGAGCTGTACGAGAACGCGCTGCATCCGTACACGAAGGCGCTGCTCTCGGCGGTGCCGGTGCCGGACCCGCGGGTGGAGAAGCAGCGCGAGCGGATCATCCTGACGGGCGACGTGCCGAGCCCGCTGCGGCCGCCTTCGGGCTGCGTGTTCCACACGCGCTGCCCGATCGCGATCGAGGAGTGCCGGCAGGCGATCCCGGAGTGGCGCGACGTCGGCGGCGGCCACATGGTGGCGTGCCACCGGGTGTAGGGGCGCTGCGCGCAGGACCAGGGACCAGGAACCGAGGATCCGCGATGGCGCATGCCATCGCACCGGACGGGGTGCGCGTCTACTACGAGGCGGCGGGGGCCGGGCGGCCCGTGCTGCTGATCACGGGCGCGTTCAGCACGCTCGCGGACTGGCACGACGCGGGGATCTTCGAGGACCTGGCGCGGGAGCGGCGCGTCATCGCGATGGACCTGCGCGGGCACGGCGGCAGCGACCGCCCGCACGACGCGTCGTCGTACGGCTGGCGGAAGAACGCGGCCGATGCCTTCGCGGTGCTGGAGGCGGAGGGCGCGTCGGGCGCGGACGTCTACGGCTTCTCGATGGGCGGTCAGGTTGTGGTCGCCATGCTGAACGGCGACACGTCGCGGCTGCGCTCGGTGGCGGCGATGGGTGTGTACGTGCCGCCGCCGGGGTTCGAGCCGCCGGCCGAACAGCTCGTCGGACGGGCGCGGCTGCTCCGGGAGCAGGGGCTGACGGCGGCGACGCTGAAGGACCTGCTGCTCGGGGTCGACGACCCGGAGCCGGGGCCCTGGCTCGACCGGGCGCTCGCGGGCGATCCGGCCGCGTACATCGCGGAGGCGGACGGACAGGCGGCGATGGAGGACCAGCAGATGCCGCCCGGCGGGCCGCCGACGCTGCTGATTGCCGGCGAGCACGACCCGCTGGCGGTGGCGTTGTGCAAGGACCTGCCGGCACGTTGCGCGTACGTGCGATACCGCGAGCTAGCCGGCGCGCGGCACCTCGCGGGCATCGAAGCGGGGATCCTCGACGAGCTACGGGCGTTCTGGCGGACCTTATAGTTCATAGTTCATAGTTCATAGTTCATAGTTCATAGTGAATGGAGCTGTAATCGCCTCTGAGGAGCGAGCGTGCGTCCAGGGCGTGAACTATCGACAATCGACAATCGACTATTCACTACTCACTACACGATCCCCCGCTTGAGGTAGCCCGTCGTCACGACGAGCGGGCGGAAGCCGAGGGCGGCGTACATCCGCATCGGCGTATCGGTGGGGTCGGCGCCGATGACGACGGGGCCGGCGCCGCGCTCCCGGGCATCGGCGACGCAGCGGGCGATGAGCGCGGTCGCGATGCCGCGGTGGCGGTGGCCCGCGCGCGTAAAGAGATCCTCGACCATGCCGACGCCGTTCGCGCCCGGCCACGAGCAGCAGTAAGCCACCGCCTCTCCTTCGACGCACGCGAGCCAGCGGCGCACGGCGGGCGCTTTCGCGCGCTTGGAGGCGGTGAACTCGGCGAGGAGGTCCGGCTCGAACGGCCGGCTCTGCCGCGCGGTGCTCTCCTGCCAGTCGAGCGTCTCAAGCCGCGTGAACGCGTCCCAGGCGGCATCATCATCGATCGGGCGGATGTCGAACGGCTGCGGGCGAGCGCGCAGGTCGCCTTCGAGCAGCAGGTGCAGCTCGGGCGACGGCTCGTAGCCTTCGAGCGCAAGGCGCGCGACGAGCGCGGGTGGTGTCAACGGATCCGTCTCGAAGCGGCGATGGCCGTAGCCAGCGTACTCCTGGTCGGCGCGCGCGAGGAGCGCATCGATCCGGCCCGGAACGCAGCGGACGCGGCCGACGTGGTTGGCGTCGTGGCGGCGCGGCGTGGCGCGATTTCGGACGAAGCGGGCGCCTTCGGCGTCGAAGGTCTCGTTGCCGAGCTCGAGGAAGCCGGCGACGGTGTCGCAGACGTCCGCAATCAGGGCATCATCGTCCACATCGCCTCCTATAAACTATAAACTATAAACTATAAACTATTCACTTCCCTCCCACGTGACGTCGCCGTGGAGGTCAGCGGGGTGCGGGTTCGCGTCGAAGGCGGCGACCTCGCGGCGGGCGGCGGCGATCGTCGTGTTGTCGCCGTGGCCGGGGTAGACGACGGTCTCCGGTGGCAGCGGCAGGAGCGTCGACTTGATCAGATCGG
>JAKAMA010000284.1 GCA_021813085.1 Chloroflexota bacterium
GGCGACGGCGCAGCGGCTGGGATTCAGCCGTTGACTGCGCCCTGGCGAAAGCGCTGGCGCTCCTCCACCACGATCTGGTGGACGCGCTGGCGCGAGACGTTGAAGTGCTCGGCGAGCCGCGTCTGGTTGCCCTTCGCCAGGCACTCGCGTTCGAGGAGGTAGCGGACCGCGATCCGGAGCTTCTGGGTGCGTTGGGGGTCTCGTCGCGCCATGGCCTCCCTCTTTCCGCTTGCACCCGATACAACGCGGCGGCGGAGCCGAACGTTACCGGCATCCGGGCACTTGTTATGCAAAGAACAAGCGGGGTGGCAGATGGCGACAGACGAGGCGATCCGGGAACTGCTGGACAAGATGCGGGACGAGCGGGAGGCGCTGCTGGCGCAGGCGGAGGCGCTCCCGGATGCCGCTGCCTTGCTCGCGCCGGCGGACGCGGAGGGCGAGGCGCAGTGGTCGGCCAAGCAGCAGCTCGCGCACCTGGCGGAGATGGAGACGGGCTACCGGGCCTGGGTCGAGGCAGCGCTGGCGGAAGACGACCCTGACGTCGGCGGCGTGCGCGGCGAGCGCGTCGCGATCCCGCTGACGGCGGCGCAGGGACACACCGTCGGCGAGCTGACGGCGCAGCTCCGGGAGCAGCGCGCGAAGACGCTGGCGCTGATCGCGTCGATGCGCCCGGAGCAGTTCGAGCGGACGGCTTCGCAGCCGATGTTCGGGCGGCTGACGGTGATGCAGTGGCTGCGTTCGTACTACCGCCACGACCGCATGCACCGGGACCAGATGGCGGGGCGCGACCCGGCGTACCGGCCGCGCTTCGTCGGCGGCAAGGAGCCGGACCAGCGTCGGTGAAGGGCGGAGGTCAGAAGTCAGAAGTCAGACGTAGGAAGTCGGGCATCAGCGGTCCGGCGCGTCGGGCGCGGGCGGCCTGCCCTCACGGCCCGGTATCGACCGGCGCGCGTTCCTCGGCCGGTTTGAGTGACGCGAACTGGCGCAAGAGCAGCAGATCGTACATCGACTTCAGGGAGCCGGCGATGATCAGGGGCCAGCCGAACGCGGTCGCGCCAAGCAGGGCGCCAGCGAGGACGGGGCCACCCGAGGCCGACAGGCTGCGCGCGACGCCGGTCGCGCTTGCGGCGGCGGCGCGCTCGTCCGGCTCGACGACGGCCATCGTGTAGGACTGGCGCGTCGGCACGTCCATCTGCGAGAGGGACTGGCGCAGGAGCAGCATCGCGACCGCGAGCCAGGCCGTGGGCATCAGCGGCACGAGGATGAGGAAGATGTTCGAGGGGAGGTGCGTGAAGACCATCGTGTTGATCAGGCCGAAGCGTGCGGCGACGCGCGCCGCGACGAGGAACGAGAAGGCCGAGAGCGTCCCGGCGGCGAAGAAGATCAGCGCCGCCTGCTCGACCGAAAGGCCATACCGGCGGAAGAGCCAGAGCGCCAGGATCGACTGCACGACGAAGCCGCCCGCGAAGGCGTCGAGCGCGAACAGGGCGGAGAGCCGCATGACGACACCGCGCGACCGGTGCAAGGGCGCGCGCACCGTGGGCTCGGCGACTTCGACGCCGGGCGAGAGCGCGCGGTAGCGGGCGAAGTTCGCGAGCGCGAGCGCGCCGTAGAGCACGAACATCCCGCGAAGGAGGCCGAGGGCGTCCCAGCCGAGGGCGCGGTGGAGGAGCGATGGCGCCGCGGCGAACAGGGCGCCGGCGGCCGCGGCGAGCGCGCCGGCAAGGTTGTAGCGCGCGAAGAGCTGCGTGCGCCGCGCATCGGCGACGGTCTCCGGGAGGATGGCCTGCTCCATCGGCAGGAAGACGCCGACATCGCCGGCGGTCGGGTTCAGCGTGCCGATGAGCGCGATGAGGAGGACGGGCACGAACGCGCTCGATGACGCCATGGCGAAGCCGGTGCCTGCCGCAAGCAGCGCGCCCGCGAGCAGCAGCCGCCGCCTCCCGAGGCGATTGGCGAGCACGCCGAAGGCGAGTGTCATGACGGCGGTGCCGAGCAGGGCAGCCGTCGCGACGGCGCCGATACGCAGGCCGGAGAAGTCGAGTTGCGCCAGGTACTTCGCGAGGAGCACACTCACGAAGCCATCGCCGAACGAGCGAAGCGCGCGCGTGGAGAGCAGGACGCCGGCGTCGCGCGAGAGCTTCACCGCCGCACTATACGATGGCAGGAACGGGTGGTGGTTGGGATCCGCGCGGTCGACGCGCCGCGGGGGCATCGAGAACGGAGGATCGCATGAAGTGGGTGACGCGGGCGCGGCCGAAGGTGGACCGGGTGGCATGCCCGTGGTTGATCAGGAGGTTCGTCGACCCGGCCGCGGAGTTTCTCTATGTGCCGGCTGACCAGGTGATGGCGGTGGCGGAGCGCGAGGGCGCGACGCCGTTCGACGTGTCGGGCGTCGAGCTGGGGCACCACGGACCGGCGTGCAGCTTCGACGCGATCATCGAAAAGTACGGCCTGACGGACCCCGCGCTCCTGCGGCTCGCGCTGATCGTCCGGGGCGCGGACACGGCGGCGAAGGACCTGGCGCCGGAGTCGCGGGGGTTGGAGGCGATCGCGGACGGGTTCCGGCTTCACTACCAGGATGATCAGCAGCAGCTCGCCGCCGAGCTGCCTGTGTACGACGCGCTGTACGCGTACTGCCAGCAGCAGCTCAAGGCGGGGTGACACCCCCGGGCGTGGCAGACGGTGCACGCGACGGCGCCCCTTGACAGGCTGCGCTCTGCGGGGATGACCGGCACCTCGACAGGGCGCGTAACACTGCGAGGCGCGATGGCAGCGATCATCAACCGGCGGATGACGGCCGAACACGAGGGCGACTTCCGGCTCGAAGGCATCCCGATCCCGGTGCACCTCTGGCAGGGCGGCATCGACACGAACGTGCCGCCGGTCATGGGGCGCTACCAGGCGCAGGCGATCCCGGACTGCATCGTGACGTCCTACGAGGACGAAGGCCACCTGCTCGGCATCACCCGCCTCGGCGAGATCCTGGCGGCGATCACGGGGTAGCGGGCGCCGCGGCAACGGCAGACAACAGACGGCAGACAACAGACGACAGACAACAGACGACAGACGACAGACGACAGACGACAGAGAACCTTTGACGCAGGCTCCTCTGTCTGATGTCCGGCGCCTGCCGTGCGCGGGACCCTCAGCCGGAGGCGTCTTCGAGCGGCACGATCATGTTGGCGTGGGCGCTGCTGATGAGGATGAACGGCGCGGTATGGGGCACCGCGTCCGGGTCGCCGCCGCCGTCGAGGGGGCGTACCGTCACATCGGTCAGCATCATGTAGCGCTCAGCCGTCGCCGAGTTGCGGAGCGAGTCGCTCAGGCGGACGCCGGGCGGGTGGTGGTAGAGGCCCTCGACGACCCCGGCCGGCGTGAAGATGCGCACCTTCGTGGACTTTTTCTCCGCGTAGTCGGGCACGGGAGCCCGTGACTGCCCGTCGTTCATGCGCGCGCCTCCCTTCCAGAAGGATCATCGGCAAGACCGGCGGCGGCGAGATGCGCCGTGTCGTTGAGTTGCAGGAGGGTGCAGGCATCCTGGCGGACCTCCACGGTCGTCTTCGCCGCCAGCGACTGGCGGAGGCGGCGGAAGTGCGCCAGCGGCAGGCCGAGGGCGCGGCAGACGATGGTGAGGATCACGAAGTTATGCGAGACCGCCACCACGGCGCCATCCGGATGCGCCGCCCGCACGCGTCCGACCGCGGCCCAGGCACGGGCCTGCACCTCCGCGAGCGTCTCGCCGCCGGGCATCCGCGCATCGGCGCAGGCGGGCGACAGCCACGCCCGGATGAAGTCCGGGTAGCGCTCGCGGAGCTGGGCGCCCGTCAGGTGCTCCATCTCGCCGACGTCCATCTCGATCAGCGCCGGCTCGACCGTGACCGCGACGCCGGTGGCCGCGCCGATGCGCCGGGCCGTGCCGGCGGCCCGCGCGAG
>JAKAMA010000285.1 GCA_021813085.1 Chloroflexota bacterium
CTGGGCACGTAGCGCAGGTCCTGGATCGCCAGGTCGACCACGACGTCGGGCTTCGGCAGGCTGGCCGCCGATGGTGGCGTCATGGCCGGGTCCATGCCATGCGACACGGCGCCTCCTCCGCCGGGACCGCCGCACGCCGCGCTCACCGCGACGGCCGCGGCCAGACCCGCGACCGCTGCCAGCCAGTATCTCGTCTTCCGTACCACGTGTGCTCCTGTCTACAGACTTACCTGCCGATGTTGGAGGCGTCGACGAACGTCATGACGAGGATCGCGACCGCCGGGACCAGAGCGGCGGCGACGAGCGCGGCGGAGGGCCAGCCGATGCCCGGCGCCAGCGCCAGCGCCGCTACGGCGGCGCCGCACATCCAGAGCAGGAACCCGAAGAGCACGGCGACCGTCAGGTCGGCGCGGGAACGGTGACGCTGCGCCGGCGGCCATACGGCCGGTCTGGGCCGCCTCATCCCCCCACTCCGTCGCTGGGCCACGACGCCTCGCGGCGGCCGCCGCCGGCCAGCTCGCGCCTGAGGGCGGCGATCTCCTGCTCCATCGCCTGGAGCCGCGCCCCTGGGTCCGGTGCGATGGGCGCACCAGCTTCGCCGCCAGTGGCATGGGCGTCCGAGGCGCCACTCGCGCTCTGCCCACCGTGGCCGCCGTGGCCGCCGTGCATGCCGCGCATCATCAACACCATGAGCAGCGGGCAGGCGAGCAGCAGCGTGAACGGCAGCAGGTAGATGAGGAGTTGCATCGGTCTGTCCCTTTCTCCTGGCCTCAGCGCTCCATGAACAGGCGCTTGACGAGTGGCGTCACTGTCGGCATCAGGATGATCATCGAGAGCAGGAAGACCCACGCCGTGCCGCCGAGGCGTGCGACGGCGGTGTAGTCGCCCGTTGCCGAGGTCACGACGAGGAAGAGGCCGGCGGCGGCCGCCGCGAGGCTCGTGTAGATCGCGGCGCTGACCAGCGCGACCGGCGGCCTGGAACTCGCTGCGCGCATCGCATCACCTCCATCGCTCATCGACGCTGCCCCATCGCTTCCGCGGCGCCGCCAAGCGCGGGCGCCGTGGCGACCTGCGGCCCGGCCGCGCGCAGCGGCTGGCCGCCGCGGCGGATCGGCGGGATGTAGCCGCGCATCGCCATCGAGTTGAGCGTCACCGACAGCGAGCTGAGCGCCATCAGGAAGGCCGCCAGCTCCGGGCTCACCACCTGCGCGACGAACGGATACAGCACGCCGGCGCCGATGGGGATGGAGAGCGTGTTGTAGCCGAAGGCCCAGCCCAGGTTCTGGCGCACGCGGCGCATCGTGAAGCGCGCGATCTGTACAGCGCCCACGACGTCGAGCAGGTCGTCCTTGACGAGCACGACGTGGCCCGTCTCCTTGGCGACGTCGGTCCCCGCGCCCATCGCGATGCCGACGTCTGCGTGGGCGAGGGCGGGTGCGTCGTTGACGCCGTCGCCGACCATGGCGACCTTGAACCCCTCCTCCTGGAGCTTCCGCACTTCCGACGCCTTGTCCTGCGGCAACACCTCGGCGAGCACGCGGTCGATGCCGACCTGCCGCGCGATCGCCTCGGCCGTGCGGCGGTTGTCGCCGGTGATCATGATCACCTGCAGGCCGAGCCGGTGCAGCTCGGCCACGGCCCGCGCGGACGTCTCTTTCAGCGTGTCGGCGACCGCGACGATGCCCAGCGGCGCGCCCGCGGCGGCGACGAACATCGCGGTCTTGCCCTCGGTCTCGAGCCGTTCGGCGGCGGCCGCGAGCGCCCCGACGTCGATGCCGCGGTCGGCCATCAGCTTGCGGTTGCCGAGGAGCAGCACGCTGCCGCGGTGGGTGGCTTCGACACCGTGTCCGGGGATCGCGGCGAAGCGCTCGGCCGCGTCGACGCGCAGCCCGCGCGCGGCCGCCTCCTCGACGATCGCCTCGCCGAGCGGGTGCTCGGAACTCTTCTCCACGATCGCCGCGAGACGCAGCACCTCGTCCGCGTTGCCTCCCCCCTCCACGATGACGTCCGTCACGGACGGCTTGCCCTTCGTCAGGGTGCCGGTCTTGTCGAAGACCACCACCTGCAGCCGGCTCGTCGCCTCCATCGCGTCGGCGCCCTTGAACAGGATCCCGTTCTGCGCGGCGATGCCGGAGCCGCCCATGATCGCCGCCGGCGTCGCCAGCCCCACCGCGCACGGGCAGGAGATGATCAGCACGGTCACGGAGAGCAGCAGCGCGAAGCCGAAGACGCCGATCTCGGTGAGCCGGTAGGGGCTCATGATCAGCCGGCTGCCCGGGTCGAACCAGAGGTTGAAGCCGGCGAAGAACCAGAACAGGAACACCATCAGGCTGAGCAGGTGGACGCCGAGGATGAAGTGGCCGGCCACCACGTCGGCCAGCTTCTGGATGGGGGCGCGCCGCGCCTGGGCGTCCTCGACGAGCTTGATGATCTGGGCGAGCGCCGTCTCCTTCCCGACCTGCGTCGCACGGAAGCGGAAGGCGCCCGTCTTGTTCAGCGTGCCGCCAATGACGGTGTCGCCCGGCTTCTTCTCCACCGGCAGGCTCTCGCCCGTCACCATCGACTCGTCGACCGCGGAGTAGCCGTCGAGGACGATGCCGTCGACAAAGACCGACTCGCCCGGGCGCACCAGGCAGATGTCGCCCGTCTCCACCTCGTCCGCCGGGATCTCGACCTCCGAGCCGTCGCGGACGACGCGCGCGATCCTGGGCTGGAGCTTCATCAGGCGGCGGATGGCGTCCGAGGTACGGCCGCGCGTCAGCGCCTCCAGGTAGCGGCCGAGGACGATGAACCACGTGAGCAACGCGGCCGACTCGTAGAACGTCGCGTCCCTGCCGCCGAAGCCCGCGTCCGGCCAGAACGTGTTGACGACGGCGATGAAGTACGCGGCGCCGATCCCCGTCGCGTACAGCAGGCTCATGTCGGTGACGCCGCGGCGCAGGCCGTTCCACGAGTTGACGAAGAACTGGCGCGCGGGCCCGAGGATGACCGGCGTCGTCAGCGCGAAGAGGAAGTACTTGCTGGCGATGAACTGCGGCACGAACCGGGCGAGCACCCAGTAGTCGCGAAACGTGCCGAGCATGATCAGCGCGGCGAGCGGCGTCGCCACGAGCAGGTTCACGAGCTGCGCACGCACCTCCCGCCGGCGGGCCTCCCGCTCGCGGTCGAGCGCGGACTCGCCCTCCGCCTGCTCGGAGACCTGGTAGCCGAGGCCGCGGATCGCCTTCTTGATCTCGGCGCCCGTCACGACGGCGCCCGCAAAGTCGACGCTCGCCGACTCGCGCGCGAGGTCGACGCTGACGCGCACGACACCGGGGATGGCGCCTACCGCCTTCTCGATGTTCGCCTGGCAGTGCGTCCCCATCATGCCGAGGACCAGCAGGTCGATGTGGTCCCACGGCACGTGGTAGCCGAGGCCTTCGATCGTGCGCGCCAGGTCGGTCTGGCCGGTGCGCGTCGCGTCGTACGCGATCGCGGCACGGCCGGCGGCGAGATTCACGCGGGCGGAGCCGACCCCGTCGGTGCCTTTGAGCGCCTTCTCGATCTTCGCCACACAGGAGGCGCAGCTCATGCCGCTCACGGGCAGTGTGGTTTCAGTCAGCGAGCCCATACGGCCTCCCCCTAGCCTGCCTGGACCGCCCGTTCGGGGTCGGACAGCGTCCCGAGCGTGATCTTGCCGGTGTCGACCACCAGCTTGCCGTTCTCGATCGTCAGGGCGAAGGTGTCGAGCGAGCGTGGCGCCGGCCCGTACACGCGCACGCCGCCGAAGGTGTACGTCGAACCGTGGCACGGGCAGCGAAACCAGCCGCTGTACGTCCTGTCCAGGCGCGGGTCCTGCCACGAGAAGTCGTCGCGCCACGGCACCGTGCAGCCCAGGTGCGGGCACTTCTGGTAGAGCGCGAGGATCGCCCCCGGCTGCACGTT
>JAKAMA010000286.1 GCA_021813085.1 Chloroflexota bacterium
GAGGTCAACTCCGTCGTCCGCCTCTCCGACGAGTTCACCCCCGACGCGCTGATCGACATGACGCCGGACGCCGTCCTCGAAGCGATCATCGCCTTCGCCATCGACGCCTACGAGGACAAGGAAGAGGAGATCGGCTCCGAGATCATGCGCCAGCTCGAGCGCCTCGTCATGCTGCGCTCGATCGACACGCTCTGGGTCGAGCACCTGACCGCCATGGACGACATGCGCCAGGGCATCGGCCTGCAAGCGTACGGCCAGTCCGACCCGCTCGTCGCCTACAAGCGCGAAGCGCACGACATGTGGGACCAGCTCCTCACCAACATCCAGAACCAGATCGCGCGCTCGATCTTCCACGTCGAGCTCGCCGTCCAGGCGCCGCAGCCGCCGCCCGTGATGGTGACCTCCGGCCCGAGCCTGGATGGCGACGGCGCCGCCCCGGCGAACGGCTCGTCATACGACGCCGAGCGGGCGCAACGCGCCGTCGCGGCCGCGACCGGCGTCAAGGCGCCGCCGCAGAACCTCCGCACCAACCAGCCGCTCGAATCCACCGGTGGCCGCACCGCGGTGGCGACGAAGAAGCCCGGCCGCAACGAGCCGTGCCCCTGCGGCAGCGGCAAGAAGTACAAGAAGTGCCACGGCCTCACCTGACCGCCCCCACGAACCCGGTAGGGGCGGGCCCACGTGCCCGCCCTCTCCGTCTCCAGCGCCTCGGCCCGCCGGCACGTTGATGTACACGCCCCCGCTGCCACCCACCGCTTTGCCATCGTGCCCGCGTGCACTACGTTTTCATGGGGACGTCGCCCGTCCACGAGGTCCCCGGCGCACGGCCTCGCTCCCGCGGCCGAACGTTCGGTAGGGGCGTGCCCGCCCTCTTCCCCGCACGAACACGGGGAACGTGACAAGACGAAATCCCGCACGCGGCGCCTCGACCGGCACAGCCGGCGCCGTGCCGGCCGATCGTCCAGACGGGAAGGACAACGGCACGTCATCATGAGCAAGCTGCGCATCGTCTACGTGCACGGCATCGGCGGCAAACCGCCCGAAGAGGTCTACCGCGCCGAGTGGGACGCCGCCCTCCGCCGCCTGGCCTACGTCCGCGAGATCGACTCGACGATGATGTACTGGTCCGATGTCCGCCTCGGCGTCACACCGGCGATGCTGCGCGCCGCCCACGCGCGAGCCCGCCACGAGAAACAGCACCGCTTCGCACGGCTGCGGCCGCAGACCAACAGCCCGCTGGGCTACGCGATCTCGCTGGTCCTGCACCTCATCGACCCGGCGATCCGCCGCATCACGAAGGAGCTGCTCACCGAGGTCTACCTCTACTTCTACGGCCGCGGCGATACCGGCGACATCCGCGATGTCATCCTCGCACGCATGGACGCGGCGATGCGCGAGACGCGTCCGCAGGTGATCATCGCGCACTCCTGGGGCTCCGTCATCGCCTACGACTATCTGGCGAATCGCGGCTACAACGGCGAGGTCGGGGCGCTGATCACGCTTGGCTCGCCCCTCGGGCAGGACTACGTGCAGGAGCACGTCGGGGCGACGGCGTACCCGCACCAGGTCCGCCACTGGCTCAACGTCTTCGACGCGATGGACCCGGCCACCTGGCCCGACCGCCGCATCTCCAACGACCTGCGCGGCCCTCACGGCGAGCACCTGATCCGCGACGTCGAGATCCCCAGCGTCTACGATGAAGACGGCAAGCGCGACCCGCACTCGTGGTACGGCTACCTGATCTCCGAGCCGGTGCAGACGGAGCTGTTCCGCATCGCCGCTTCGGACGCGCTCTGGGGCGCCGCCGAAGCGGCGCAGGACGCGCCCCGGCCCCGGCGGCTGGAAGCTGGAGGATAGCGTGGAAGCTCGCCCCGCGCAGCGCTGCGCAGTGCCTCGTGGCGCGGGCTGTTCAGCCCGCGCGGGTTGCACGCCAGTCGCATCGAACTCGCGCGTCCACGCTCCACCCTCCAGCGCTCGATAAGAAAGGATCACCCGTGGGACACCGCGAGGCCGTCGCCGTCGGCCTGATCGTCGATAACGACGGGCGGCTCCTCCTGCAGCTCCGCGACGACCGCCCCGGCGCGCCCGCCGCCGGCATGTGGGGCCTCTTCGGTGGCCACATCGAGGATGGCGAGCGCCCCGCGCAGGCGTTCCTGCGCGAGCTGCACGAAGAGCTGGGCTGGCGCCCACGCCACTTCGAGCCGTATGCCGTGCGCGAGGTTGACCGCGATGGCTGGCGCGGCGTCACCTCGCACGTCTTCGCCGCGCACCTCGACGTGCCCGCCGCCGCGCTCGTGCTCGGCGAAGGTCAGGCGCTGCGCTCCTTCGCGCCGCACGCGCTCCCCGACGGCATCGTGCCCGGCATCGTGCCGCTCATCCACGAGTTCGCCGCCAGCGACGCCTACGCGCGCGTGCGTCGGCCGTTCGAGCGCACCTTCGTCGCGGGCCTCCTCGTCGACGCCCGGGGCCGCTTCCTGCTCCAGCATCGCGATGACAAGCCGGACATCATCAACCCGGGCAAATGGGCCACGTTCGGCGGCCACATGGAGCCGTACGAGACGCCGGAGGAAGGCTTCCTGCGCGAGATCGAGGAAGAGCTGGCCTGGCGCCCGTCGCGCTGCGAGCTGTTCTACGCCTACGTCTGCGCCTGCGACGGCCGCGAGCACCTCGTGTACGACTTCGCCGCGCCCGTCGACGTGCCGCCCGACGCCCTCGAGCTCCACGAAGGCCAGGACATGGGCTTCTTCGCTCCGGACGCGCTGCCGGACACGATCGTGCCGGAGACGCGCGAGGAGATCGCGCGCTTCGTCGCGAGCCCGCGCTACGAGCAGTTCACGGCCGCGGCGGGCGCCGCCATGGGACGCAGGGTGCATCCGCGCCGCTGATATACTGACCCGTTATGGCACGGGACGAAGGCAGGTCAGGGCCGCGCTCAGTGCCGCGGAAACTCAGCGCGGGTGTCATTCTCGTCGACCGCGAGGGGCGCGTGTTGCTGCAGCACCGCGACGACGACCCGGCCATCATGTACCCGGGCCACTGGGGCATCACGGGCGGCGCCGGCCTGCCCGGCGAGACGCCCGAGCAGATCGCCCGGCGCGAAGTGCAAGAGGAGACCGGCCTGAGCCTCGGCAGCATCGAGCCCTTCAGGGCCTACTACAACCCCGGCGCTCCCGCGGCCGGCCGGGGCCGTGCCGCCGCGAAGCGCGTCGACTACGAGCTGTATCTGTTCCATGCCCCGTGCGACACGCCCGCCGAAGAGCTGATCTGCGGCGAAGGCCGCGGGCTGCGCTTCTTCGCCCCGCACGAGCTGCCCGCGATCGATGTCGCCTACAACCATCGCGAGGTGCTGACCGACTTCTTCGCCTCGCCCGCCTACCCGCGCTACCTGCGCGGCATCCCCTTCGGCGCGGCCGATGACGAAACCGCGGGCGTCGAGCCGCTCGAACACTTTCGCGACGCGCTCGGCGCCGGTGACCCGTGGTTCGATGCCCTCATGCAGGCCATCGCGCTCTGGGAGCGGCCGCAGGAGAGCGTCGATGGGCGCGAGTACCGCTACCTCATCGGCGGCGAGGCCTTCGACTGGCTCCTGCTCGCCGAGCGCATCGTCGAAGACGCCGGCGCAGCCATCCCGGAGGCGGAGGCCGAGCGGCTCCTCTTCGCGGCACAGCCGCCGCGCGAGCTGGATGACGATGCCCTGCGCGACCTGATCGGCGCGTCGAAGCACCGCGCGCACCTCAACTACCTGTACGGCGTCACCGTCGAAGAGGCGCTCCAGTACGCCGTCGAGCTCGACATCTCGAAGGAGCGCCGCGCCGTCTCCATCGACGATGCGGGCGAGGCCGTCCGCGACCCCGTGTTCGAGCGCATCTACGACCGCCCGCGCGACGAGCTGCTGCGTGAGTTCCGCGACGCCCGGCG
>JAKAMA010000287.1 GCA_021813085.1 Chloroflexota bacterium
TTCCGATCTGTCCAGTATCGCCCACCATCCGGCAGCACCGAGCGCCCGCCCCGTGCGGGCGCTCCGCGTCTCTGGCGCCCACGTACCACCCGCGGCCGGCGTATCCTACACTCACGACGCGGGCGCTTGCCCGGCACGGCTGTTCGATCGGAGGCAGGCATGGTTGCGCTGCTCGGCGACCTCTCGCTCCAGGACGACTACACCCATCCACTGGGGCCGGAGTCCAACTTCAACGAGAGCATGTACTTCAACTTCTTCGACCGCACGCGGAGGAGCGGCGGCTTCGTGCGCCTCGGCAACCGCGCAAACGAGGGCTACGCGGAGATGACGCTCGCGCTCTTTCAGCCGGACGGCAGCGTGCTGTTTCAGTACGGCCGCCCCCAGATCCACGCGAACGACGCCATGGACGCGGGCGGCATGCGGTTCGACGTGCTCGAGCCGATGCAGCGGCTACGCACCACGTACGACGGCGACGCCGTGCATCTTGCCGAGCCAGCGCAGATGGCCGACCCGCGCGAGGCGTTCAGGAACAACCCGCACCGGCGCGTACAGCTCGACCTCGTGCACGAGGCCGCGGGCCCGGCGTACGGCAGCAGCGGCGGCACGCGGGAGGTCACCGACCCGGGCAAGGAGTTCGCGAAGGCGCACTACGAGCAGCACATGCGCGTGCGCGGCAGCGTGTCGCTCGACGGCGAGCGGGTGGCGATCGAGGGGCTCGGGCTACGCGACCACTCGTGGGGGCCGAGGTACTGGCAGGCGATCCACTCCTACCGCTGGCTGACGATCAACTTCGCGCCCGACTTCGGGATGATGGTGTCGAAGATCTGGCAGACGCCGGAGCGGGCGCGCGAGGGCGGCGTCGTCGTGCGCGGCGAGAAGATGGAGCTGATCAGCGGCGTCGAGATCGACACGCGATTCGACGATAACGGGCTGTACCATCGCGAGCTGGACGCGCACGTGACGCTGGCGAGCGGGGAGCGGCTCGACGTCAGCGGCCGGGTGCTCGGCTTCATCCCGCTGCGCAACCGGCGCGAGGGCATGACGACGCACGTCGGCGAGGGGATGACGGAGTTCCGCTGCGGTGACGCGGTGGGCTACGGCCTCTCCGAGTACCTCGATCAGGTCGTCTAGCGACGGGAGACTGGGCAGCGACACGGTGAGCGACCTCTCCGAGCAGCTCGCATCGTTCATCCGCCATGCCGTCGATGCGCGCATGGTGCGTGTCGAGGAGATGCGGCGGCTGACGGGCGGCGCCTCGCGCGAGACGTGGTCGTTCGATGCGACGATCGAGCACGGCGACGGGCGCACGGAGACCCTGCCGCTGGTCCTGCAACGCGACACGCGCGGCGCGCCGAAGCAGATGTCGCGCGCGCTCGAGTTCAGGCTGCTCCAGGCCGCACACGAGCGCGGCGTGCCGACGCCGGAGCCGTTCCTGCTCGGCGACGCGTCGCTCGGCGGCGTCCAGACGGACGGCCCGCCGGCCGAGTTCTTCGTCGTGCAGCGGCTCGACGGCGAGACGCTGCCCGGGCGCCTGCTGCGCGACGAGCGGTACGCTGATGCGCGGCGCGCCCTGCCGGCGCAGCTCGGCCGCGCGCTGGCGCAGATCCACGCGATGCCCATCGACGCACCGGGCCTGGACGCCCTGCAACGGCCGCCGGACGGCGTCCCGGCGGCGGCCTGGTCCCTCGAGCGCCACGAGCAGATCTACCGCGCGATCGCGCTCGAGCCGCACCCCGCGTTCGAGCTGGCGTTTCGCTGGCTGAAGGAGCGGGCCGACCTCACCCCCCGGCCCCCTCTCCCACGAGTGGAGAGGGGGAGCAGCGCCGGCGGACGGACGCGCACCCGGGCAACTCGCGTATTTCCCGCCGGGCGCCCACGAGGGGAGAGGGGGAGCGGCGACGGCGGAGGCGACGGCGGACGGGCGCGTACGGGTGAGGACGCCGCGGCGAGCGTTGGTGCCAACACACCCTGGGGGAGCGGCGCCGGCGGACGGGCGCGCACGGGTGAGGAGGGGGGCGGGCGTAATGACCGCGTGCTCGTGCACGGTGACTTCCGGATGGGCAACGTGCTGTTCGACGCGGGCGGGATGCGGGCGGTACTCGACTGGGAGCTGGCGCACATCGGCGACCCCGCCGAGGACCTGGCGTGGGTGATGGTGCGGTCGTGGCGCTTCGGCGGCGGGCAGCCGGTGGGTGGCATCGGCACGCGCGAGGAGTTCTTCGCCGCGTACGAGGCGGCGGGCGGCGCGCCCGTCGACCCGGCGTGGGTGCGCTTCTGGGAGGTCTTCGGCAACCTGCGTTGGGGGATCATCTGCCTGAGCCAGGCGCGGACGTACCTCGACGGGCACTCAACGAGCGTCGAGCTGGCGAGCATCGGCCGCCGCACGGCGGAGACGGAGTGGGAGCTGCTGTCGCTGATGGACGCGCCCGGTGCCAGATCCACGGGTCCAGGAGGCGGCGATGCATGACCGGCCGACCGTCGATGAACTGCTGCGGGCGGTGGAGCTCCTGCTCGACGAGCAGCTCGTGCCGTCGCTCGACGGCGCGCGCCGGTACAACGCGCGCGTGGCGGCGAACGTCGTGCGCATCGTGCGGCGGGAGCTGGCGCTGGAGGAGAAGCAGCTCGACGCCGAGTGGCGCGGGCTCGACGTCCTGCTGGGCCCGATGCCGCGGCCGCCGTCGCTGGAGGTGATGCGCGCGGCGCTGCATACGCGGAACGAGGCGCTGGCGGAGCGCATCCGCGCGGGCGACGCCGACGCCGGCGAGTGGCGCGTGCTCGTCCTCGCGCACGTGCGGGACGTCGTGCACGCGAAGCTTGCGGTGTCGGACCCGGCGTGGCTGGCGGAAGGCTAGCGCCGATCCGATCTGATGATCCAGAGGTCACCGTGCGATGCCGCGGTGGCGGGAGAAATGCAGCTCCGTGTCCCTCGCAGCTTGCCGGACGCTCCCGGGCGCAGCTCGGCCAATGCGTTCACCGGATCGCGGCACAACGCGCGCTCCGGTGTTAGACTCAGGCGATCTGTACGCGTCTCCCGACGCGGTCACCACACGAAGCTTCGATGGAGGCACCATGCTCATCGTCACGATGAACGACATACCCGGCTACCAGGTTGAGGAAGTGTTGGGCGAAGTCTTTGGCCTCACCGTCCGCTCGCGTAACGCTGTCTCGCAGATCGGTTCCGCCGTGCGTTCCGTGTTCGGCGGCGAGCTGAAGGGGATGACGCAGATGCTCGTGGATAGCCGCGAACAATCCATCGCGCGCCTGGTCGAGGAGGCCGAGGCGAAAGGCGCCAACGCGATCATCGCGATGCGTTTCGACGCCTCCGACCTCGGCTCGCGCTGGACAGAGATTTGCGCTTACGGGACGGCGGCGAAAGTGCGGAAGCTGGCATAGTCGCAACGACCCTGAGAGGCTACCTCGGTCGTTCACCGCTTCCAGATCGCTCGCCGTCTTGCCGCGGCGGTTCACCGTTGCGAGACATGACATTAGCGACGGAAGCGGGCGAAGTCGGGCGGGCGGCGCTCCGTGAAGGCCCGGTGGCCCTCCGCCGCTTCTTCCGACTGGTAGTAGAGCGCCAGCGCGGACATGCCGAGCGCGCCGATGCCCTTGATGTGGTCCGTGTCGGCGTTGAAGGACGCCTTCGCCAGCTTGATCGCCGTCGGGCTCATCGCCAGGATCTCGCGCGCCCAGGCTCGGGCTTCATCGATCAGGCGCTCGGCTGGCACGACGTGGTTGACGAGCCCCATCGCCAGCGCCTCCTGCGCCGAGTACTGGCGGCAGAGGTACCAGATCTCCCGCGCGCGCTTCTCGCCGACGACGCGCGCCAGGTACGCCGTGCCGAAGCCGGGGTCAACGCTCCCCACCTTCGGCCCGACCTGGCCG
>JAKAMA010000288.1 GCA_021813085.1 Chloroflexota bacterium
GATCCGCGGCAGGTAGAAGAAGTAGCTGTTCGGCCACTCGCCCGCGCCCTGGTCCTCGTCCCAGTTCATCCCCCAGCCCGTCTCACGGTCCTTCGTGAGCATCACATTCTGGTCGCCGTTCCACACCTGGTCGTAGTTGTAGTCCCAGGCGACGCCGAAGTCGGCATCCGTCGGCAGTTCGCTCGGCTTGGCGTGGCCCTCGGCGTCGAAGCCACCGGCGATCTCCATCCAGTTGCGGGGAGAGCCGGCGCCGGGGAGCGTGTTGACCACGTTCCACCACATGTACTCCATGCCTTCCTGGTCGGTCCACAGCGTCTTGCAGGCGATGGAGCACGTCTGGCACCCCAGGCACTTGTTGAGGTCAAACACCATCGCCAGTTGGCGGTTCGGCGTCGGCGCGCGCTCCGCCATCAGGCCCTCCTCCGCATCGCGGACGGCGCCGCGAGCAGGACGTACAGCCCCGCCGCCACCACTGCCGACACGACGGTCGCCGGGATCGGCGTCAGCTCGCCGCCCAGCGGGAACGGCGCATGCAGCACCGTCGAGAACACGAAGCGCATCGTAAGGCGCCAGGCCGTGACGCCGCCCGGATTGATCCAGCCGTACGCCAGGATCCCCGCGCCCCAGGCCGCCCATGCCGCGCGCGCCGGTGCCGCCGCCAGGAGCGCCCGGACGAGCGCCACGGCGAAGAGCGGCACGAGCACCGCCGCGAGCAGGAGCGCCAGGTCCTCGACCCCCAGCGCATCCGTCGCCGCCACGATCGTGCCGGCGACCACGCCCGCGCAGACGAGCGCTGGCCGGAACCAGCGATACCCGAACCGTCCCGCCGCCTGCGACGCCGCGTAGAGGTTTGCCGCCACCGCGTTCGACTGCAACGCCACCACCACCACCAGCCCGCCCACGCCGATCGGCAGCGCCGACATGAACCCTGCCACGTCGCGCGCGTTCACCGTGAACACCCACAGCACACCCACGACCGCGTACCATGCCGTCATGACGCCGGCCCCCGCGAACACGCCCACCCCCGCGTCGCGCGCGGACGGCGTGTCGTGGGCGTAGTCCGCCACCACCGGCAGCCAGAGCAGCGGCATGGCCGCGATCAGGTCGAAGCCCTGCGCGCGCGTCGGCCAGCCGCCCAGCCCGTCGGCATCGTGCAGCATCGGGATGCCGTACGTGACGATCCCCGTGAGCGTCACCAGCGCGATCAGGAGCAGCCCCACCCAGAACGCGAACCAGCCGATCCAGCGCTGCACGAACAACCGCGGCGGCAACAGCGCCAGCGCCAGCGCGACGGCGCCGAGCAGGAGCCCCCAGACCGCGCGCGGCCCCGCCAGCCCCGGCACGTTCGCGGCGACATTCGCCGCGAACGCCAGCGTGAACACCGCCAGCACCACGTGCCGCACCACCAGCAGCGCCGCGATCAACGGGCCCGCCGGCACGCCGAGCGCCGATGACAGCAGCCCCACCGTGTTGCGCCGCCGCCAGGCTGCGGCCGCGCCGACCGCGCCGACCAGGGCCGCGCCCGCCAAACTGCCGCCGACCGCGACCGCGATCGCGTCGCGCAGCGACAGCGCCGGCACCAGGTACGCCGCCGGCACGAACACCAGCAGGCTCATCGAGAGCGCGCCCCACAGCAGCACCTGGTCGCGCATCCGCAGCGGCCGCTCGACGGTCAGGCCGCGCGACATCGGAGCCGTCAGCGCACCGCGCACCGCCTCACGCGTCGCCATGCTGTCCCTCCAGCACGACGCTCCGCCTGCCCTCGAACGGCTCCGGTGCTGGCGCCGGCGCGCGGCCGTTCATCCCGAACGGGCCCGTCATCTCGACCGTTGCCGCGATCACCGCCTCCTCGTCCATCGGCGCCTCGGCGAGGATCGCCGCGTGCGGGTCGGCATCGACGCGTCCGAGGTTGCGGCAGATCCGCGACTGGCCGTGCGACCGCACGTCGAACACCGGCCCGACCAGCATCGGCGACACGCCGTACTTCAGGTGCTCCCGGCCCTGGATCATCGCCGGCAGCCCGTGCCGCACCCACGCCTCGCCCACCGTGATCGAACGGTCGAAGCCCGCCGCCACGTCCCAGCGCCGCTCGTTGTGCGACGGGTTGAGCAGCAGCTCGACGCCCATCGCGTCCACCCGCTCGATCAGGCTGCGGTGGAACGCGTCGTAGCACACCAGCGTCGCCAGCCGCCCGAGCTTCGTGTCGATGGGCATGATGTCCGCGCGGTTGCCGGGGCTGAACCCGAACCGTGGTTCCGTCGGCGGCGCCAGGTTCACCTTCGGCGTCCGCCGCAGACACACCCCGCCCGGGCTGAAGAAGTACGACTGGTTGTACACCGCCCGCCCGCGCAGGTGGCGGCCCCTGACCGCCTCCTCTTCGATGTGCGGCAGGTAGATGCAGCCCGCGCAGACGTACACCCCGTGCTCGCGCGCCAGCGTCGAGAACGTCGAGACGTAGATGTCCTCCGCCTCCAGCGCCGTCTCCAGGAAGACCGTGCGGAAGAAGCCGGTGCGGAACCTCAACCAGGCCCGCGTGAAGCGCGGCAGGTTTTTCGGCACCGCGCGCAGGAACACCTGTGCGATCTTCGTCGCATCGCCGATCTGGTGATAGGTCTGCGGCACGAACGCCAGCGGCAGCCCGATCCCCTCCGGGTACGCCACGATCGTCGGCAGCGAGCGGTCGACCTCGCGCATCGCGCGCGCCATCAGCTCGGCCATCTTCGCGTAGAACGTCTCACCGCTCGCGTAGTCGGCCATCCGCGGCTTCGCCTGCACCGCGACGACGTTGACCTTCACGCCATTTTCTCCACTTCCACCGAGGTCGCCCGGTCGACCTGCTGCGGCACCCAGTTCCAGCGGTAGTAGCGCAGGTGCCCGTAGCCGCCCGCGAGGTGCAGCCACTTGATCATCCCCGGGATCGCCTTGTCGTACGACGCACCGCCGGGATACTGGTACGGCTCGAACGCGTGGTACATGATCACCTGGCCCGGCCGCGTCGACGGCGACACGCGCACGTGCACCGAGAACGACGAAAAGTCGTTCCTCACCCGCACCACGTCGTTGTCGATGATGCCGCGCGCCTCCATGTCCCGCGGGTTCATGAACAGCGTCGGCTCGCCCCGGTGGGTGCGCGACAGCACCTTGTTCACGACCCACATCGAGTGGATCGACCAGCGCAGGTGCCCGCTCGTCATGGTGAGCGGCAGGTCGCCGCCCATCTTCGGCGTCGGCTTGTGGACCGGCAGCTCCTCCCCCGCCTCCAGGAACCAGTCGTGGTCGATGTAGAACTGGATCCTGCGCGCGTACGTCGGGTACGGCAGCTTGTCCACCACGTGCCAACTCAACGGGTTAATCGTCTTGTCCGGCTTGATGTCCGTCGCCATGTTCTGCCCGACGGCGTCGATGCCGACGTGCGTGAAGCGCACGATGCCCTTCTTGCGGAACGTGTCCAGGTCCGTGCGCTCGGGCAGCGCGCCCGTCCGCACCGTGTCGAAGATCATGTCTTCGGCGATCTTGTCGCTCTCCTGCGGCCCAACTTGGCCCTCCATCGAGAAGCGGTCGAGGAGACCCTGCATGTGGTACGCGCGCCCGCGGCGGTCCCGGTACACGTCCACCCCGCGCGCCTTCGCCCGCTCTTCGACCTTCTTCGCCAGGAGCCAGTTGATCTCCCACTCCGCCTTCGCCTCGCCCGGAGGCGGCACCGCCTGCTCCGTGAACACCAGGAAGTTCAGGTGCGCCGTCGGGAAGCGGAAATCTGTCTTCTCGTAGTAGGCCGCCGCCGGCAGGAAGATGTCCGACTGCCGCGCCGTCGCGCTCATCCGGTAATCGATCGTCACGATCAGCTTGTACTTCGGCCACGCGTGCTCGAGCAGCATCTTGGCG
>JAKAMA010000289.1 GCA_021813085.1 Chloroflexota bacterium
GTTACCTGGATGTGATGCCGGTAGTACACCGCGAGGTGCGTCTTCAGCACGCGGTACAGGCCGACGAGGCGCAAGAGCTGGTCGTCCTGGAGCTGCATCGCTTCGACGAACTTGAGGAACTGCTCGTTGGGCGGCTCGGCCTTGTTCGACCAGCGCAGCGTGGGCGGCAGGGCGTCCTCCATCTGCTCCGTGACGCGCAGCTCGGGCAGGCGCTGGCCGAGCCAGAGTGCATGGATCGAGTCCTCGTAGCAGTGACGGCCGAGCGCGAACTTCACCTTCACGGCCGGCGACGACGACGCCCAGCCGCCCGCCGTCGTCATGCAGACGTTTTCGGCGAAGCGATAGTGGATCAGGCGGCGCGCGTTCTCGTCGACACTGAAGGCGCCGCCGACGGTGTCGAGGTCGACCGCGAGCTCAGGCATGCGCCGTGCTCCCCGCGAGCTTCGCGAGCGTGCGCGCGACGAGCGCCTCGCGCTCCAGCTTCAGCCGCCGCTGCTCCGCGGCGTAGGCGCGCGCCTTCGTCTTCGCCGCTTCCAGCCTGTCTTCCGGCACCGTGTACTGCTCCGGGTCGATGCACGCGACCGGACACACCTTGACGCAGATGCCACAGTCGATACAGCCGTCGCGCTCGACGATGTGCGTGCGGTGGCCCGTCGAGAAGTACCTGATCGTCTCGGTCGGACAGACGCGGCGGCACCAGCCGCAGTTGATGCACCCGCGCAGGTCGATGCGCACGACCGCCATCCGCGCTCCCTTGTGTCTCGCTAGCCGAGCGCCGCGCTGGCGCGCGCCATCTCGTCGGCAAAGAACGCGCGTAGCTCGGCGCTCTGCTGGCCGTTGAGCCGCGCGCGGAACGCCTCCGCGAGCGCGTGGACGCGCAGCGCCTTCGCCTCTTCCTCCGGCTTGTCCTCCGTCAGCTCCTTCACGAAGAAGTCGCCGATCGCCGTGTGCGTCACCTCGTCGGCCCAGTTGTAGTCGTAGCAGTGCGCCATCAGGTGGTCGCCGATCTTCTCGCCGACGGCGGATGTCTCCTGGAACAGCGTCAGCGCGCCGCCTTCGAGGGACACGTTGGTCATTGACAGGCTAACCACGGGGTCGCGCAGCAGTTGCTCCGGCATCGACGCGTACCCCTGCTGCATGGCGGCCGCCGGGGTCGTGACGGGCGCCTGCTGCGCCGCGCCGGGCGGCGGGCCGCTGCCTGCCAGCGTGTCGGGGTACTCGCCGATGTGGCCGCCGTACGACTCGATCAGCCCGGCGGCCAGGTGGGCGTGGCGTACCTCGTCCCACGTCTGCCGCGCGATCGCCATGATCAGGGTCGCCGGCACGTCCCATTCCTGCCACTCGACGACCTTGCGGCTGAAGGCGTCGATGCCCGCGAACTCGGCGCTGGCGATGCCGCTGACGAGCGCCTTGCGCAGCTCGATGTTCTCGGGCTGGTGGCGCACGAGGTCCCGCATCGTGAACAGGTCCTGGTAAAGATCGGCGTCGCCGATCCGGGTGGCCAGCTCCCGTTTCTCCGCGTCGGAGAGGTACATGGCCGGGCGGTAGGGTGGGTCGCGCCGGGATTCGGTCTGTCTGACGTGCTCGGCGAACGTGCTCATGGTGCGCCTCCATCTCGATCAGCGGGCCGCGGCGGCGTGTTGAACGCCCGCTGGCGGATCGACTATACTCCCCGCGGAATGCTTTAGTAAAGGGCAAATATTGGCTGCCACGGAAGGAACTTCATGACGCAGACTGACCTCGCCGAGACGGCTGTGGCCGCCGAGGATGCGCAGCGTGTCGAACGGCTGCGGCACGTGGCGCGTCTGTACGGGGACGCCGTCGGCATCATCGACGCGCTGCGCATCCAGGGATGGTCGGAGGGCGGGCTGACGATCGCGCAGCTCCGCCTGCTGATGGTGCTGCGGGACGAGGACGGCCTGCCCGTGGGCTCACTGGCCGAGCGGCTCGGGGTCAACCCCTCGACGATCACGGGGCACATCGACCGGCTGGTGAAGCAGGCGCTCGTGCGCCGGGAGGAGGACGCGGCCGACCGGCGCATCGTCCGCAACTTCCTGACGGACGACGGGCGCGTCGTCGTGACGGCGATGCTGCAGATCGCCGGCACCTATCTCGTGAACATCCTCAGGCGGCTGCCCGACGACCAGCTCGACCGTCTGGAGCGCGCGCTCGCCGACCTCAACGCGGCCGCCGCGGCGGCGCGCCGGGAAGGTCAGACACCATAGCTGCTACCGCGGGCGGCAAGCACGCGGCGGGCAGCCGCGTGGGGCCGCCCCTACATCAGGAATGCTTCGCGCGGGACGAGCTTCTGTTCGACCGGATCAACGGTCAGTAAGAACGCTTCGAGCGCATGCTCACCGAGGAGGGCCGGTACGTCCTTTGCGCCGAAGAAGCAGAGGATCGGCATGCGCTGGCCATCGATCTCCGCCTCGACCTCTCCGATTGGGACCTGACGCAGCTCTCCGTCCGCGAACCGCACGGGCATGCTGCGGACGGGCTTCACGCCAAGCTTGTCGAGCGCATCCGCAGGCGCGGAGCTGAAGAGGGCGCCGGTATCGACGAGCGCGACGACGGTCAGTGATGGCCGCTCGGACCCGTTCGTCGCCGTACCGCGCAGCGTCACCCGCTTGGTGAAGGTCCCCATGGCACCAGTGTACCGTGCGTAGCCGAGGTGCCGCGTGGTGCGAAGCGCCATGGCGCGGGGCCGTGTCGTTCACGCCTTCGTCGCGCTCACCACCGCCGCATCATAGACGCGGAACTTCCGTCGCCGCACCTCGACCTCGCGGAAGCCGGCGCCCTCCAGCCACACCTGCACCACCGACAGCGACGCCTGCGATGTCTGCCCGCGCTGCCGGGGCACCGCCGCGTCACCCGCGCCCGTGCGCTGGACGCGGAACGCGAGGACGAGCCGCGCGCCCGGCCTCAGCACGCGCGCGACCTCGCGAAGGTCCTCCTCCGGCGACGGCCAGAAGTAGATCGTGTTGACGCTGAGGGCGCGGTCGAAGCGCGCGTCCTGGCAGGGGATGCGGGAGACCGTGCCGCTGCCGACCTCGAGCCGGCCGCTCTCGATGAGCGCGCGCGAACGGGCGGCCGCGGCATCGACCATGGTCTCCGACGGGTCGATACCCACCGTAAACCCGCCCGGCCGCGCCGCAAGCGTCCGCAGCGCGTCGCCTGGGCCGAAGCCGATTTCGAGCACGGGGTCGTCCGGCCGCACGTCGAGCGCGTCGAGCGCGTAACGGTTGATGCCGCCGTTGATGCGGGACATCAGCCAGCCTGCGACGCGGCCGAGCGCACCGCGCGGGTGTTCGAACTGTGATGTCCCGGGAGGAGTCATGTTCGTCGAGTCATCCCCGGTGGCATGGTGACCAAAGCGGGCGGCCACATGGGGCCGCCCCTACCGGCCATGACACAGGCGCGGCGTCCAACATGGTCGGTCCCCCCAAACGGCCTTCATCAGCCGCCGCCCGCGGCCTCGGTGACGCCGTAGGCGTCGAGCTGGGACTGGAACGCGGCCACGTCGTGTGCGAAGACCAGCAGGTCGTGCTTTTCTCCGTGCCGGTCCTTCACGTGGTCGCGCAGCAGGGCCTCGGGGTGGAAGCCCAGCTCCTCGAAGGTGGCGATCGCGCCCTTCTGGTCGATCGTCATCTGCGCCACCATCTTCTCGATGCCGTGATCGAGGGCCTGGGCGAAGATGGCCTCCGTGAGCGCGCGTCCGAGGCCCTTGCCGCGCAGCTCCTCGCCGATCAGCACGCGCAGCTCGCCGACGTGCCGCGACCAGTGCGCGTTCGCCATGTGCAGGCTGGCGTACCCGAGGATGCGCCCGTCGCGCTCGGCGACGATCGTGACGATGCCGCCGA
>JAKAMA010000290.1 GCA_021813085.1 Chloroflexota bacterium
GGTTCGCGCCCGCCGAGGGCACGTAGATCTACTTCGAGTGGTACGGTGACGGCCCGGCGCTGCTCCTGGCGCACGGGCTCGGCGGCAGCCACCTGACATGGTGGCAAAACATCCCGTCGTTTCTCGACACCTACCGCGTGATCGTCCTTGACCATCGGGGGTTCGGCAGATCCATCGACACGCCGCAAGCCGGCACCGAGGCCCTGGCCCTCGACGTCCAGGCCGTCCTGGACTTTCTCGGCATCGAACGTGCGCACCTCGTAGGACAGTCGATGGGCGGCTGGGCGATCGCCGGCTTTGCGCTGCGCTGGCCCCACCGGGTCCGCAGCCTCGTGATGACGGACACGATCGGCGGCATCTTGGACGAAGTGCTGCGCAGGCAGTTCCATGCGTACATCGCAAGCGCCGGCCAGACGGACCCGGCGACGTTACCGCTGGGCTACCATCCCATGATCTCGCAGGGCTTTACCGCACGACGATTCGACCTCGCGTTGCTGCGCCACCAGTTCGGCCTGCTGTACCCGCCACCGCCCGAGTCTGCGCGCCGCCGGCTGCTCGGCGAGATCGACCCGGCCGCGATGCGCGCGCTGGATATTCCCGCACTGCTCGTCGTGGGAAGCGACGACCCCATCTTTCCGCCGTCGATGATCCGGAGGCTCGCCCGCTACTTCCGGCATGGCCGCGTCCGCGTCATCCGCGACGCCGGGCATTCCGCCCATTACGAGCGTCCGGGCGCATGGGGGCGCGTCGTCCGCCCCTTCGTCGATGCAGTCACCCGCAACGAGACCGCGTAGCCCGGCGGTTCGCGTGCACGTTGCTGCACGCGCGGGTCTCTGCACGCCGGCGTTCTCCCCTCGGCCTGGTATCTGCCACCAGCGTCGCTGGTCCGCGGCGCCCGAGCGCGCGGGGCCCTGAGCAGGCGCCTGCCAGGTCACGCGTGATTCAGCGCCGGCCGGGCGATACGGGCCGCACGATTGACAGACCAGTCCACGGCAGGTACCCTGAGGTATACCCCCACCCAGGGGGTATGGGAGAGAGATGCGCGACGAGACCAAGGACGACGTCCTGAAGCGGCTCAGCTTCATCGAGGGCCATCTCGCCGGCATCCGGCGGATGGTCGAGGCGGACAAGTACTGCGTCGACGTGCTCAAGCAGACGTACGCGGTGCGCCGCGCCATCGAGAAGATGGAGGCGATCATGCTCGACGGCCACCTCCACACGTGCGTGGTGGACGGCATCCGCGAGGGCCGCGACGACGCGGTACTGTCGGAGCTCGTGGAGCTGTATGGGATGGCCGGAAAGTAGAGAGGCCCGCAGGGCAGAACAACCAGCAAGCAGCAAGCAAGAGCAGCAGACAGCAGGGGCGGCTGTCGCCGCCACAGGAGGGCGGATCATGAGCAAGACACTGGTGTTCGACGTGCAGGGGATGACGTGCGACCACTGCGTCCACGCGGTGACCGAGGCCGCACAGGGCGTGCCGGGCGTCACCGCCGCGCAGGTGGACCTCGCCACCAACTCGGCGAAGGTCGAGGGTGAAGGCTTCGACGTGGCGAAGATCATCGAGGCGATCAAGGAAGAGGGGTACGAGGCGGCGGTGCGGGGGTAGCGGGGCGCGGATGTTGGATGTTGGATGGTCGAGGTTGGATGCCGGCGGCCGGGGAGCCGCCGTCATGCCACAAGATCGTCATGCGGCCACGCTCACCAAGGACCGGCGCCGGACGACGGACGGAGCTGAAGCCCCTTCGCTACGCGGGCGACGCAGCCGTAGCTGAGCGCTACGGGCCGTCGATCAAGAGATAGACGGACCACACATGGCAACGAAGCAACAGACACTCACCCTCGACATCACCGGCATGACGTGCGCGTCGTGCGTGCGGCGCGTCGAACGTGCGCTGAGTAAGGTGGAGGGCGTCGAGACCGCGAATGTGAACTTCGCGTCGGAGACGGCGCTCGTCACGGCGGACCGAGCGCTGCCGGTCGACGCGCTGATCGCCGCTGTGCAGAAGGCGGGATACGCCGCGCGGGAAGCCGCCGCGGGCGAGGACCGCGGCGGCGAGCGCGAGGGGCACGCGCGCCGCACGCTCTATCTCGTCCTGTTTGGCGCGGCGCTGGCGATCCCCACCGTGATCTTGACGATGGCGATGGACATCGCGGGGCTGTACATCGTGAGCCCGCGCGTCCACGGGTGGATCGTGCTCGCGCTCGCGACGCCGATCCAGGTGGTGCTCGGCTGGCGCTACTACCGGGGCAGCTACGCGTCGCTGCGGCACCTGAACCCGAACATGGACGTGCTGATCGCGCTCGGCACGACGGTCGCCTACGCCTTCGGCTTCTGGGTCGTCGTCTGGGACAAGCCGTACAACATGTTCTTCGACGTCTCCGCGGCGGTGCTCGTCTTCATCACGATGGGAAAGTACTTCGAGGAGCGCTCGAAGGGCGTCGCGTCGTCAGCGATCCGCGCGCTGCTCAACCTGTCGGCCAAGTCGGCGCGCGTGCTGCGCGACGGCCAGGAGGTCGAGGTGCCGATCGACCAGGTACACATCGGCGACGTATTCATCGTGCGGCCGGGCGAGAAGGTGGCGGTGGACGGCGTCGTGCGCGAGGGCTACAGCGCGCTCGATGAGTCGATGATCACGGGCGAGTCGCTGCCGGTCGAGAAGCGCGCGGGCGACGCGGCCGTCGGCGGCACCGTGAACCAGAACGGCGTGCTGCGCGTCGAGGCGACGGCGGTCGGCGAGGCGACGACGCTCGCGCGCATGGCGAAGATGGTCGAGGAGGCGCAGGGGTCGAAGGCGCCGATCCAGAAGCTGGTCGACCAGGTGGCGGCGGTCTTCGTGCCGGTCGTCATCATCATCGCGCTGGGGACGGCGCTGGCGTGGGGCCTGGCGGCGGGCGACTGGACCGGGGCGATGACCGCCGCCGTCGCCGTGCTCGTCATCGCTTGCCCGTGCGCGCTGGGGCTGGCGACGCCGACCGCGATCATGGTCGGCACGGGGATCGGCGCGGAGCGCGGGATCCTGGTGAAGAACGCGGAGGTGCTCGAGCGCACGCGGACGCTCGACGTCATCGTCCTCGACAAGACCGGCACGCTGACCGAGGGCCGGCCGCAGGTGACGGACGCGGTGCCGACCGGCGTCATGTCCGAGCAGATGCTGCTGACGCTGGTCGCGGCGGCCGAGCAGGGGAGCGACCACCCGCTGAGCCGCGCGGTCGTCGATGCGGCGGTGGACTCCGGCTACGAGCTGCCGGCCGCGACGGAGTTCGAGTCGCGGACAGGGCGCGGCGTCGTCGCCACCGTAGATGGCCGGCGCGTGGTCGCCGGCAACCGGCGGCTGATCGACGAGGAGGGCATCGCGGTCGAGGCGGCGGTGCGAGAGGATCTGGCCCGGCTCGAAGAGGCGGGGCGCACGGTGATCTTCGCCGCGGTCGATGGCAAGGTCGAGGGCATCATCGGCATCGCCGACGAGGTGAAGAAGAACGCGGCGCGCGCGGTCGCGGCGCTGCGCGGCCTGGCGCTGCGCGTGGTGATGATGACGGGCGACAACGAGCGCGCGGCGGCGCGCGTCGCCCAGGCGGCGGGCGTGCGCGAGTGGCGGGCAGGCGCGCGGCCGGAGGACAAGCTGGAACTCGTGCGCCAGTTCCAGGGCGAAGGCCTGTCCGTGGCGATGGCGGGCGACGGCGTCAACGACGCGCCGGCGCTGGCGCAGGCGGACATCGGCATCGCCATGAGCACGGGGACGGATGTGGCGATCGAGGCGGGCGACATCACGCTGCTGCACGGCGACATCTCGAAGGTCGCGGAGGCGATCGCGCTGAGCCGCCAGACGCTGACGACGCTCAAGCAGAAACTGCTGT
>JAKAMA010000005.1 GCA_021813085.1 Chloroflexota bacterium
TCGACCACCGCGCGGTCACGCGCCGCGGCGGCCGCGCCGCGCAGCCCGTGGTCCAAGTGCGCCACCGTGGCCCGCGCCGGATCGATGACGCCGCCCTCGCAGAGGATCGCCGCCATAGCGGTCGAGTCCGCGCCACCCGACACGGCAAGCAGCGTACCCGCATCGCGTATGAGCGCAGGGACGCGCTCGCTCGCGTACCGGCGCACGCGGGCTTCGAGGCCGTGCGGCCCGTCTGGGGCGCTGCTGTCGGTCATGGCCTCATGCTAGCGCGCCGGCCCGCGGCGGCGCGGGCGGTCAGCCGCCAGGGTGGGGCGTCGCGGCGGCCTGCGGTTGGATGAACAGCTCCTTCCACCACGGCTCGCCGGGTGTCGTCCCGCCCATCGGGCCCGGGGTCGCCGTCGGCACCCCGGGCGCCGCGGAGACGATGACGAGCGTCTCGCCGGGGTGCACGAGTCCCAGCACCCGACGCGCCACCTGCTCGACGTACTGGTCTGACTTCAGGTAGTCGCGGATCGCGACGAGGCGCGCGTGATCGCGGTCGAGCTGCGCGATGTCGGCGCGCATCTGCGCTTCCTGCTGACCGAGCTGGTAGTTGTGGACGATGGAGCGCGCGGTGGTGACGGCGAAGGAGCCGATGGCGACCGCGACCGCGCAGAGGATGATCGTGGTGAGGGACAGATGCGGCAGCCTGGACACCCGGGGTTGCCCTCCGACCCATCCTGCCGCCGGCGTGAGTGTACGTGGCACGCGCTCGCGCCGCAAGCGGCGGCGTCGGAGGCGAGCGCGCCGAGCGATGTTGGAAGTTCGATGTTGGAGGTTAGAGCGTGGCGCGCACCGGCGCCGTAACGCGCTACAAGCACACACCGCCGCGACGCGCCCGCGTGCTGCCTCGCATCATGATCGCGTCGCGCTCACGGCGGCGGGCTCCTCGACGACGATGCGCAGGTTCTCTGCCGCGGGCATGCCGAGCGTCACGTCGCGGCCATCGAGACGCACGGTGATCGTCGAGTTGTACACCGCCACGTCGACGACGCGGAGGCGCGCGCCGGGTTTGAGGCCGTTGTTCTGGTAGAAGGTCATCAGATCGTGGTCTTCCTCCGCCTCTTCGTTGATGCCGTCGAGCGTCCACTCCTCGCCGGCGCGCGCGGTGGCCAGCGGGCGCGTCTTCGGCCGCGTCGCCGGGTCGACGCCCGGGAAGGGGTTGCCGTGCGGGCAGGTCGTCGGGTTGCCGAGCACGGCCGTGATGCGCGCCTCGACGCGCGGCGTGATGGTGTGCTCGATCAGGTGCGCTTCTTCGTGCGCGTCCGCCCAGTCGAGGCCGAGGATGTCCACGAGCAGGCGCTCGGTCAGCAGGTGCCGGCGCTTGATCGACTCCGCGGCGGCGAGCCCGGCCGGCGCCAGCGTGATCTCCTTCGAGGCGCTGATCTCGACCAGTCCGTCGCGCTGCATCCGGTGCACCGTGTTCCAGACGGTCGGCGCCGTGACGTTCATCTTCTCCGTCAGGCGCGCGGCGATGACCACCCGGCCCTCGCTGGTCATGTTGTAGATCTCCATGAGGTAGTCCTCGATGGTCGAGGAAGGTCTGTGAGACATGGCGCCTGATTATATAGGCCGGGGTGCGATCCTCGGCGAACCTGTGCGAAACAGGCCGGATGGCCCCGCCGTTGGTGGCCGAATAGCCTTGACTAAGGTGTTGGTTTAGCATAGGCTAACCTTGATTCTAGCAAACGCTCAGTTAGCCGGGAGGGCCACAGATGTTGTTCTCGCTCCTCGTCACGCTCCGGGAGGGCATCGAGATCGCCCTGATCGTGACGATCCTCCTCGGCTACCTCCGCAAGGTCGACCAGAAGCGCCACTTCCGCGAGGTCTGGATCGGCGTCGCGGCGGCCGCTGCGCTGTCGCTCGCCGTGGGCGCCGGGCTCGAGGCGGCGTCGCGCGACCTCAGCGGCCGCGTGCTGGAAGGCTTCGCGGGGGTCACGTCGCTGATCGCGGTCGCGGTGCTGACGTGGATGGTGTTCTGGATGAAGCGCCAGTCCGCCGGCATCTCGCAGGAGCTGCGGCAACGGGTCGACGCGGCGCTCTCCGGCGGCTCGGTGCTGGCACTCGCGCTCCTCGCGTTCACCTCCGTCGCCCGCGAGGGGATCGAGACGACGCTGTTTCTCTTCGCCGGCTCGGCGCAGGCCGCGTCGGGCACCCAGTTCGTCGCGGGCGGCATTGCGGGCTTCGCGATCGCGGCCGCGGCGGGCGTCGCCCTCTACTATGGCGCCGCCAGGCTGCCGCTCAAGCCATTCTTCCTCGTCACCGGCATCGCCGTGATCGTGCTCGCGGCGGGCCTCCTCGCCAATAGCGTGGGCGCGCTCCACGAAGCGGCCCTGCTGACCAACATCGGCGTGCGGCCGTGGGACACCGAGGCCGCGATCTCGATGACGTCGACGGTGGGCAAGTTCCTGCACACCGTGCTCGGTTACGACTCGGCGCCGGCCATGGCGCAGATCGCCGCCTACTGGGCCTACCTCGTCGTCGTGCTCGGCGCCTACCTGGCATGGCCCGCGCCGAAGCGGAACGCGCCGCCGTCCGAGAGCGCCCAGGCGCTGGCCGCGGCGGACCCGCAGTAGCTTCCAGGGGAGGGCCCGATGATCTGGACCAAGGGTGGCCTCGCAGGCGCCGCCATGGCGGCGGTCGCGCTGCTCGCAGCGTGTGCGAGCAGCGGCGCCGGCGGGCGCGCCGTGCAGATCGTGCAGAGGGACGGCGGTTGCACACCCACCACCGTGCAGGCGACGCCGGGCGAAAAGCTGAAGCTCGTCGTCAAGAACGAGAGCAACATGGACTACGAGATCGAGGGGATCGACGGCACCAAGCTCGAAGAGCTGATCATCCCGTCCGGCCTGACGCGCACGCCGGGCTACACCGTGCCGGACGGACCGGGCATCCACAAGCTCAAGTGCTACGTGCCCGCCGGCGTGTCCACGATCATCGAGATCCACGCCGGCAACGCCGCGGCCACAGCCCCCGCCACCGCGCCGGCGGCGTCGGGCGTCTCGACGGTGGCCGCACCGGCGGGCACGGTCGTCACCGCGACGCTCGCCGACTACACGATCTCGGCCGGCAAGACCGACGTCCCGGCCGGCACCGTCACCTTCATCGCGAAGAACGCCAGCCCCGATCTCGCGCACGAGCTGGCGGTGCTGCGCGCGAAGGGCAGCGGCTCCTACGAGAAGCTGGGTGAGATCGAAGCCCTGGCGCCGGACCAGTCGGGCGAGATGACGCTCAACCTGACGCCCGGGAACTACGTGCTCGCCTGCCTGATCGTCCCCGGCGAGGCCGGGAGCACCGTGGACCACTTCAAGCTCGGCATGGAGACGGCGTTCCACGTCGGCCCCTGAAGCGGCCGGTGGGGCAAGCCCGGACGCGGGGCGCGGCAAGCGGCGCCCCTACATCCGCGAGCGGTACCACTCCACCGTGCGCGCGAGCCCTTCCCGGAGCGGCACCCGCGCCTGCCATCCCGTCGCCTCGGCGATCTTCCGCGACCATGCGTACGTGGCGGCGACGTCGCCGGCACGCTCGCCCAGGTCGTCGACCGCCGTCTCGTAGCCGGCGATCTCGAAGATCTGGCGCACGACGTCGATGATCTTCGTGCCCGTCTCCGAGCCGACGTTGTAGTACTGCAGGCCGGTGAGGCCGAGCACGGCGGTGTGCGCGCGCGCCAGGTCGTCGACGTAGATGAAGTCACGCACGATCTCGCCCTTCCAGTACAGCGGCACCGGGCGCTTCTCCAGCACCGCGCGCACGAAGTTGGGGATTGCGTGCGTCTCCGGCTCGTGCAGCTCGTTGGGGCCGTAGGGGTTGAAGTAGCGCAGGATCAGCGCGTCCATGCCGTAAAGCTGGTTGTAGGTCGCGACGAACGCCTCCGTCGCGACCTTCGACGCGCCATACGGGTTCGACTGCACGCCGAGCGGGTCGGTCTCGCGGATCGGCAGGCTCCGCGGCGTGCCGTACACCGTCGCGCTCGACGAGAAGACAATCTTGCCGACGCCCGCGCGGTGCATCGCCTGCAGCAGGCGCACAGAGTTGAGGATGTTGTTCTCGGCGAAGACGAGCGGCTCTTCGACCGAGCGGCCGACTTCGATGAAGGCGGCCATGTGGATCGCGGCGTCGTGGCCGCGGAGCCAGCCGGGCAGGCGTTCCTCGTCGCGCAGGTCGCCCTCAAGGAAGCGCGCCCCCGCGGGGACGAGCGCACGGAAGCCCTTCGAGAGATTGTCGAGGACGGTGACCTCGTGCCCCTCTTCGAGCAGGGTGCGCGTGACGGCCGAGCCGATGAACCCCGCGCCGCCGGTGACGAGGACGCGCACCTAGGGCTCGAACCGCTTGAAGACGAGGCAGGCGTTCTGTCCGCCGAAGCCGAAGCTGTTCTTCAGCACCACGTTCACATCGACCTTGCGCGCCTTGTTCGGGATGTAGTCCAGGTCACAGTCCGGGTCGGGGTACTCCTGGTTGATCGTCGGGTGGACGATGCCCGTAAGGATCGACTGCACGCACGCCACCGCCTCGATCGCGGCCGACGCGCCGAGGGTATGGCCGATCAGCGACTTCGTCGAGCTCATCGGGATCTGGTACGCCATCTCGCCAAGCGCGCGCTTCAGGGCGACCGTCTCGTACTTGTCGTTCATCTGCGTCGACGTGCCGTGCGCGTTGATATAGTCGATGTCTTCCGGCCGCACCCCCGCGTCCTGCAGCGCGAGCGTCATCGCGGCCGCGGTCGTCTCGCCATCCTCGACCGGGACCACGACGTGGTGCGCGTCGGAGGTGCAGCCGTAGCCCGCCAGCTCCGCCAGGATCCGCGCGCCGCGCGCCTGCGCGTGCTCGAGCGCTTCGATGATGAACACGCCGGCGCCCTCCGACGAGACGAAGCCATCGCGCTTCGCGTCGAACGGCCGGCTCGCCTTCTCGGGCGGGTCGTTGCTCGTCGAGATCGCCTTCATCACCTGGAAGGCGGCCAGGCCGAGCTCGGAGAGCCCCGCCTCGGTGCCTCCCGCGATCATCACGTCGGCGCGGCCGTTGCGGATCAGGTCCATCGCCTCGCCCATCGCGTTGCCAGCCGAAGCGCAGGCAGTGGAGATCGTGGCGTTGTAGCCCTTCGTGCCGTAGCGCATGGCGACCTGCGCCGCCGCCATGTTCGGCAGCATCTTCACCATGTAGAAGGGGTCGATGCGGTTGCCCCCCTTGCGCACGATGTCCTTCACCGCCCGGTCGGTGTCCGGGTAGCCGCCCATGCCGTTGCCGAAGAACACGCCCGCGCGGTACGGGTCCACGGCGCCGAGGTCCAGCGCCGACTGGGCGATCGCCTCGGCCGTGGCGGCGAGCGCGAGCTGCGAGAAGCGCGCCATCCGCCGGGCCTCCTTGCGGTCGATGAAGTCCTCCGGCACGAAGCCCTTCACCTCGCCGGCGATGTGCGTGGCGTAGCCCTCGGAGTCCACCTGCGTCAGCCAGCCGACGCCGGACTTGCCAGCGATCGCGCCCTGCCAGAACTCCTCGACCGTGTTGCCGAGCGGGTTGATCGTGCCCATCCCGGTGATCACCACGCGTCGCGGGCGCCGCCCGTTGCCATCCTGCATGAGGGTCCTCTCGCGCTCGTCCGCCGGCGTCACATGCCGCCGGGCACCGCGCCTGATCCCACGCGGATCATATCGGATTGGATTCCGAGAAGGTACTCGCGCACGGCCGCCGCGAAGGCGATCGCGCCGAACGCGACGACCGCGCCGCGCGTCCCCGCCTCGGCCAGCGCGGCGTCGCAGGCCGCGGGCAGCGAGCCGAATACTGCCACCGGGACATCGAGCGCGCGGAACGTGGCGGCGATCGCGTCCGGGTCGGCCGCGCGGCGGTTCGGCCACGGTGTCACGAGCACCTGCACGGCCATCGGTGCGACGGCCTCGGCCATGCCGGCGATGTCCTTGTCCGCCAGCGTACCGGCCAGGAACAGGGCGTGCGACAGCCCGAGGTCCTCGCGCAGCGCCGCGGCCATGCGCTTCGCGGAGTCGCCGTTGTGCGCCCCGTCGACGACGACGAGCGGGCGGCGCTTCAGCACCTCGAGCCGTCCCGGCCAGACGACGTCCGCGAGGCCGGCGCGCACGTGCGCCGGCGTGAGCGCGATCCCCGCCTGCGCGCACAGCTCCTCGCTCGCGACGACCGCCGTCGCCGCGTTGTCGAGCTGGTGGCGGCCGAGCAGCGGCAGGTGCGCGATGTACGTCGCGCGCGGCGTCTTGAGCCGGAAATCCTGGCCCTCCGCGCTGGCAGACGTGCGCGTCATCTGGCAGACCTGCGCGACCTCGACGACGCGCGCTCCCTGCCCGGCCGCGCGCGCCCGCACCGCGTCGAGCGCCGACTCGCGCATCGGCGCCGCTACGACGACATCGCGCACGATGATCCCCGCCTTCTGCGCGGCGATCGCGCCGGCCGTCGACCCGAGCACCGCGGTGTGCTCCAGGCTGATCGATGTGATGGCCGAGACGTGCGGCTCGTCCGGTGCGGCGTCGTCGCGCTGGAACACATTGGTCGAGTCGAGCAGCCCGCCCAGCCCGACTTCGACGACCTGCGCACCGGCGCCCGCGTCGCGGAAGGCGACGAACGCCGCCGCGGTCAGCGCGTCGAAGGCGACGAACTCGCGGCCGGGGAAGCGTGGCGCCACGCTGGCCATCGCCTCGCGCGCGGCGGTCATCGCGGCCGCGAAGCCTTCAGGCGCGATCGGTGCCCCGCCGATGCGCACGCGCTCGTTGTAGCGGTGCAGGTGCGGGCTGATGTAGCAGCCGGTGTGCAGTCCCGCCGCGCGCAGGATCGCCTCTGCCATCACGGCCGTGCTGCCCTTCCCCTTCGATCCCGCGACGTGCAGCGTCGGCCGCCCGCGTTGCGGGTCACCGAACACGGCGAGCAGCGCGCGCATCGGCGCGACGTCGGGGCGCGCGCTGAACTGCCCCGTGCGCTCGAAGTCGGGCAGCGTCAGCAGCCAGCGCAGAGACGCGTCGTAATCCATGCCGATCGCAGGGTACCGGACCGCCGCCCTGCGACCTGCGACCTGAGACCACCGGGGCTTACCTCGGCTGGTAGGGCCGGCGGGCCGCGGTGGCCCACTCCTGCCAGGCGGGCTTCTTGCTGTTGTCGGCGCGGAGCAGGCCGATGTGCTGGAACACGCTGTACGCGCTGCCCTTCGCGAACGACGGGTCCCAGCCCGCGAACCAGATCACGAACGGCATCTTGAGCTTGCCGGCGTCGATGAGGACGCGCTTGAGGTACGCCGCCTGGTCGGCCTCCGTGCCGTCGTTGAGGCCCTGGGCGCTCGCCGCGGACGAGTATCCCATCTCGGCGATCGCGATCGGCCGGTCGGTGAACGCGGCGAGCTGGCTGTAGTAGTTCGCGGGGATCGCGCTCGCGGAGGGGAACGCGAAGCTGGGATAGGTGCTGATCGTGACGAGGTCGAGCTTGGGGTCGAAGGCGTGCAGCAGTTGCCAGTCGGGGAAGTGCTTGTCGGACGTCGGCAGCAGCCCCTGCAGGTCTTCGTACTGGAACGTCACCGTCACCTGAGTCGCGGGCGAGATCTTCTTCACCTCGTCGTACGCCTGGGAGTAGAGCGTCCTGAAGTTCTCGAAATCGGCCCTGTTCTTCTCGTAGTACAGGTTCATCTCCACGCCGAGCGCGAGGTATGCGGGCTTGTAGTTGAGCGCGACGTACTTGGCGTACGAGAGGAACGCCGCGCGCACGTCCGGGTCGCCGAAGCCCTTGCCCGCGAGCTGCGGGGGCAGGTCGGCGAGACGGTCGCGGCCCGTCGCCCCGTCCGTCGGGTCGATGGCGAAGAAGAGCTTGAGCTTCTTGTCCGCGAGCGCCTTCTTCTCCGACGCGGTCGTGTCCGCGGTGTCCGCACTGACGGACGCGCCGGGCAGGAAGTCGGACCACGGCGGCGTACGCTGGATCAGCACCATCTCGCCGTCCTTTGCGGCGAGGTCGAAGGTTGCCGCGTACGCGTTCGCGTTGAGCTCACGCGGGACCGTGCTGAATCCCATCATGAAGGTGCGCGGCGGCCCGCTCGTCGTGCGCTGGCCCTTCGACGCGCTGCCGCCACAGGCAGCGCCGGCGACCGCGAGCGCGACCACGGCGACGATCGCCGCCGCGATGCGCACGGCGGCGCGATGGAGACGGACATCCATGCGGAATACTCCCGGGCGATTGTAGCGGACGCAGCGGAGCCCGGAGCGGCCAGCCGCACCGGCCGTAGTACATGTGTACGCGTGGCCCATGCGGCCTGCCTATCGCGAAGCCGTAGATCGCAGCGCGCTCATGAACGCGCGCAGCTCACGCGGTGAGCGGACGCGCACGACGCGCAGGTGCGCGTGCGCGGGCTTGCGGAGCTGCGGCGGATACGTCCGCCGCTTCTTCCAGTGTGTCTGGAGCGCCCAGACAAACAACGAATCGCGCGAGAAGAACGCCGTGCGCAGGCGCTCACGGTTGCCCTGCCACAGCTCCTCGCGCGTGACGACGCGCCGCGACGTGCGGCGCAGGAGTTGCCACAAGATGCGGCCGATCGCGTAGTCGAGCCAGACCAGCATCTCCGCGCGTCCCCACGTCAGATCGCGCGCCATCGCGTAGTTGCCATCGGCCACCCAGCGTCCGCCCTGCGTGGCTTCGGCGACGCGCGCGCGGAAGACCTCGGTCTCCGCCTCGGTCCAGTTGGGCTCCCAGTGCAGCGCGTCCAGCTCGACGTGCGGCGCGCCGATGATCGCCGCGATCTCGCGCGCGAGCGTCGTCTTGCCGGAGCCCGTCGTACCGCTCACGACGACCCGGTCCGGCAGGCGGCCGAGGATCTTGGGGGCAGCGCTCGTGTGGGTCATGGATCTCGCAGGATAGCGCATCCGCGAAGCAGCGTTGCTCTTCATCCGGCGCGGCTGTTAGCCTCGGGCGGCAACGAGCCGGGAGGAGGGCAGCGTTGGACTGGCGCGACCGCTACGCCGAGAAGCTGACGACCGCCGAGGAGGCGGTACGCGTCGTGAGGGACGGCGACCGCGTCGTCATCGGCATGCACTACCAGACGCCGCTGGCGCTCTGCCGCGCGCTCGCCGCACGCAACGGCGAGCTGCGGTGCGAGATCGAGAACTCGATCTCGACCTTCGTCTCCTGGTGGCCGCATGGCGGGCGCGAGAGCACATTCAACGTCCGCACGTTCTTCCTGCAGGCGAACGACCGGCCCGCCATGCGGCAGGGGCGGCTCGACTACGTGATCGCGCCGCCGACGCGCGCCGACGACAGCTACTGGCTCGACCGCAAGCCGGACGTCTTCCTCGTCAGCGTCTCGCCGCCGGACGGCGACGGCTGGTGCAGCTTCGGCATGAGCGTCTGGGGCGCGCCCGAGGTCGCGCGCGAGGCCACGCACGTGATCGGCGAGGTCAACCCGCGCTTCATCCGCACGGGCGGCGACAACCGCATCCACATCTCGCGCATCGAGGCGCTGGTCGAGGCGCCGCCTGTCTGGAAGTACCTGCGCCGGCCGCCGCGGGATGACGAGGAGAACGCCGTCACGGCGGTGATCTGCTCGCTCGTCGGCGGCGAGATCGTGCGCGACGGCGACACGCTGCAGATGGGGACGGGCACCGTGTCGGCGGCGCTCGCCGAGTTCCTCTCGCACCGGCACGACCTGGACGTACACTCCGAGCTGATCTTTGGTGGCATTCCCGCGCTCGTCGATGCCGGCGTCGTCAACGGACGGCGCAAGACGCAGCACCCCGGCAAGGTGGTCGGCGCGTCGTTCGGGCCGCTGTCGGCGCACGAGTTCGCCGCGGTCGATGGCGACCCCCGCTACGAGCTCTACTGCATGAGCCACACCAACGACATCGGCGTGATCTCCGCGCACGACAACATGGTCGCCGTGAACAACGCGCTGCTCGTCGACGTCACCGGGCAGATCAACGGGGAGACGCTGGGCCCGGAGATCTACAGCGGCACCGGCGGCGCCTTCGCCTTCTCCGTGGGCGCCCTGCACGCCAAGGGCGGGCGCTCCGTCACGGTGTTGCCGTCGACGTCACTCGTCGGCGGCGAACGGCGCTCGCGCATCGTGGCGATGCTGCCGCACGGGAGCGCGGTCACCGTACCGCGCGTCTACGCTGACATCTTCGTGACCGAGTACGGCATCGCGCGGCTCAAGGGCAAGCCGCTCCGCCGCCGCATCGACGAGCTGATCGCCATCGCGCACCCGGACGTCCGCGCGGAGCTGCGCGCGGAGGCGCGGCAGCTCTACGGCGCATAGCGCGCGCCCGTGCCGCGCCGGTGCACACGCGCGCTACGCGTCGCGGAACCGCAGCGTCACGATCTCGTTCGCGCGGGCGGCGACCGGCACCTCGCCGTCGACCCGCGGGATCTCGGCGATATGCTCTTCGTTCAGGTTCACCATCGACACCGGGCCGTGCACAGGCGTCAGGTCGACCGCCGTCTCCGCCGGGCCGTCGAGCGTGTTGTACAGCCGCACGATCACGCCTTCGCCATCCTCCGCGCGCTTGATCGCGCTCACCTGGAACGCCGGCGATGACACCTCCAGCAGCGCACCCTGCGCGGCGATACGGCCGATGCCGTGGCGGTCCCAGCGCGCGCGCATCCGGCGCAGGAACTGCACCGCCAGCACGTGCACGCCGGCGTGCGCCCAGTCGCCCTCGTGCGGGATGATGCTGTAGGCGACGACGTTCCTGCCGTGGAGCTGCGCGCCCGGCGTGCGGATCTGCGGTCCGGCCCCGCCCCGGCGCGACGAGATGTCGCCGCGCGAGAGCCAGCCGACCGACCGCAGCAGGGTCAGCGCGATCACGGCGCCCTCCGGCGTCTCGAGCACCTCATACTCGGGCAGGCCGCGATTCGCGACCGCCAGACCGCGCGTGCCGTCATCGACGCTGACGAACGCCTTATGCGGGTACGTGCCGACGGGCTGCTCCATGTCCGTCTCGGCGTCCCATGCGGGCAGCTCGACCGGCCGCCGGATGACGCCGAAGTGCTCGTCCGCCTTCGACACATCGGCGTGCACGCCCGCGGGGAAGTGCGCGCGCAGCCGGTGGTCCTCGGCCGCGTTGAAGATCACCGTCTCGACATCGATGCGCGGCACGCCCGCCGTCAACGTCACCGTCGAGACGATGCGTTCGGCGCAGGTCGCGGCGCTCCGGGCGCGGCGGTCGGCGGAGAGCCCGGCCGGCAGCTCGTACGTCAGCTCGATCGTGAGCGCCTGCATGCCGGGCGCGGCGGACGCACTGATCTTCGGCGGCGAGGCGGGCCGGTCGACCACGCGCTCGTCCTCCGGCACGCAGTAGTTGTACTCGTCGCCCCGGTCACCGCCATCGACGAAGCGGTTGAGCCCGGACAGCACACGGCCGCTGCGCTTGTCGGTGACGGTGAGCGTGCCGTCGGCGGGGTCGGCGACGACGTGGAAGGACTCGTTTTCGATGCCGCCGGCGGCGTCCGGCGCGCCGCGCGCCGGCACGGGCGCCTGCGCCTCTTCGATGCGGTAGACCTTGTAGCCATAGCCGGGCACGTCCCTCGCGACGAAACCGATCTCCGCTCGCGCCGGGTCGAACCCCGGAGGTGCGCCCGGCGGCAGCTCGGTGAGGCGCATCGCACCGGCCTGCGCCGCCTCGACGCGCTCGCCATCAGGCCCGATGACGGCGACGACCGGCGTCTCCGGGGACCACGGCACGCTCGCGGTGACGTAGCCGGTCGCGGGTTGCGGCGTCGGGTTGAAGACGGTGACGCTGCCGAGCGGATGGTCTGGCGCAAGAGCGCCGATCGTCCGCAGCGACTGGCGCACGATCTCCTCGCCGATCTCCTTCACCCAGCGGTAGCGCTGGCGCATCTCCTCGTGCACGCTGTCGACGGAGCAGCCGCAGATGGAGTCGTGCGGCTGGTTCTCGAGCAGGTAGCGCCAGGCGCGGTCGATCAGCGCCGCGATCGACGCGTCCTCCTTCGGGAACGGGATGTGGGCGGTCGCCGGCGGCAGCGGCGGCGTCCACTCCTCGCCCATCTCGCGCTTCAGGATGCCCGCCCACACCGAGAACGGCTCCGCCCAGTGCGCGAGCAGGTCCTCGCACTCCTGGTTCTCCTGCTTGATCCACATGCGCGCGGAGATGACGCCGGGGAGCAGGTGCGCGCGGGCACCGCTGCGGAACTCACCCCGATGGCGTGGCCACTCCGGGGCGCGGTCTCCCATGAACTCGCGGATGCGCTCGAACACCTCTGGCAGCGAGCTGTGACGCAGGAAGGCATCGCCGAACACCTCGTTGGCCGCGCGCAGCATCGACGACAGCTCGGGCTGCGGGCCGAGGTGGTCGCTCCCGTTCATGACCAGCACGTAGGGCGTCGTCGCGAGCGGTTCCAGGTCGTCGCGGACCGCCTGGATGCGCGCGACGAGCGCCTTCGTCTGCTGCGGGAGCTGTGCGGCGGCGCCGTATCCCTTCGGCTTGTGGATCGTCAGCACCTCGCTGCCGTCGGGCGCTTCCCACCAGAACTCGGTCGTCTTCAGCGACGCATCGGCGCCGCGCCACATCGTCGCACAGTCGATGCCGAAGCCGCGCAGGATCGCCGGCATGTGCGCGATCTGCCCGAAGGGGTCCGGGATGTACCCCACCTTCATCACCGGCCCGAAGGCCCCGGCGACGCGGTGCCCGCGCAGGAAGTTGCGCACCAGCGCCTCGCCGCCCGGCAGGTACTCGTCCGGGATGATGTACCAGGGGCCGATGAGCAGCCGCCCGCGCTTGACGGCGCGCTCGATGTCCTCGAAGCGCTCGGGCCGCACCTCCAGGTAGTCCTCGAGCGGGATGGTGTGGCCGTCGAGCATGAAGTGGCGGTAGTCGGGGTCGGCGTCGAACAGGTCGAGCAACTGGTCCATCAGCCCGACGAGGCGCACGCGGAACGATTGGTACGGCAGGTACCACTCGCGGTCCCAGTGCGTGTGGGAGACCACCATCAGCATCCGCTTCTCGCTCGGCTTCGTGTAGGCGGGCATGGGCGTCCGGTCCTTCAGTCCAGGCATGTCTTATTGCTCGGCACGGGCGATGGTAGCCCGAATGGGGGCAGGGCGGTAGGCGGCGCTACTCGAACCGCACCAGCGCGTGCACGTCGTACGCTGCGAGCGCCGCGCGGCCGCCGAGCGCGGCCAGCTCGACGAGGAAGACGGCGCCGGCGACGCTGCCGCCGAGAAGCTCGATGAGCCGCGCGGCGCCCGCCGCCGTGCCGCCGGTCGCCAGCAGGTCATCGACGATGACGGCGCGCGCGCCCGGGGCGAGCGCGTCGGCGTGGATATCGAGCTGCTCCTGCCCGTACTCGAGCGAGACCTCGACGCTCATGCGGGCGGCGGGGAGCTTGCCCTGCTTGCGCACCGGCCCGAACGGCAGCCCCAGCCGGTCGGCGACCGGCGCGCCGAACAGGAAGCCGCGCGACTCGATGCCGACGATCGCATCGGCCTCGCACGAGGCCACGTACGCCGCCATCGCGTCGACGGCGCAGCGGAACGCGCCGGCGTCGCGCAGCAGCGGCGTGATGTCGCGGAAGAGGATCCCGGGAATCGGGAAGTCGGGGACGTCGCGGATGTACGCCTTCAGGTCGAGCATCGCGGGCACAGCGTAACGGGCGGCACTGGTCAGCAGAAGGCGGCGCCGACGGCTATGCAGCCGGCGCGTCGGCTTCGTGGCCCTCGGTATCGCCAGCGCTCTCGTCCCACAGGTAGAGGGAGAGCATGGAAAGCCCCAGGGCCGACACCAGAAGCACGACGAAGTGCAGGATGTCGGCCAGCCTGTCGCCGCCGCCACTACGCCCTTCGGCTAATCAAGGCTGAGACGATGCCCTACCCGGAGTTGACGGCGGCCTCGCTCGATTGAGCATCTACGTGATCATCCGGAATGTCCTCATGTAGAACTTGCACCTGTCGTGATATCAAGTCCTCAGCCTCGATTCGACCTGGCCCGGATTGCCACTTCTGGCCGTGATTCGATTCCAGGTAAGGAACCTGCCTTAGCACGAACTCCGTGTGCCCATGGATATGATCGCCGTGATTGAGAACTACCTCAGTTGGGAGATGCGCCACATCGCCGACATCGACGTAGACCGAACCGCCCTTGAGCCAGTCCTCTCGGACACACGGCCCGTTCGCATATACATATTCGTATGAAGTGTGCCAAGGTTGGGGTCTTTCGGGAGGAGCAAGGGGAACCTTTACGCGCAGACGCAGAATCACCTTTCGCGAACCGCGATTCAAAATCAACACACTGCCCGTGTAGTACATCCGATCCTTCGACTCTTCATCTATCGCCCGAAACAGAGCTAGACCGCTCAGCTCGCAGTACAGATCGAGCGTTTGGCTAAGGTTTACAGCCGTGCGCGCTTCGTCCCGCTGACGATATGGGGCGCGAACGAAGTGAAAAAGTAGAGTCATCAAAGTTAGCCCTGCACCGCCAGCAACTGCTCCTAAGAGCCCTAGGAGAGCTATCCCAAACTTACTCGCGATCGCATCGGCAGACAGAAGCGCAACGACAACGGCCAACGCGAAATCTACGACCACGTTGGTGGCCAAGAACCACACTGACTCGGCAGTGTGGCGCGTGTCTTCCCATGTGCGTGCCCATACAGATTGGCGTACGGGCCGGGATTGCTCCATGCGGCGAGTCTACCACGCTCTCTGCATGAAGTACACAATCCTCATTCTTATGAGCAACAGCGGCCGAGGCGCTAAGAGATCTGGGAGGGGGCGTTAGTCCGCGCGCGATTCGAGGGCGATGCGGTTGATGCTGGCGGCCAGGTAGCCCGCGCCGAAGCCGTTGTCGATGTTCACCACGCCAACGCCCGCCGCACAGGAGTTCAGCATCGACAGCAGCGGCGCCAGCCCCTGGAAGCTGGCACCGTACCCGACCGACGTCGGCACGGCGATCACCGGCGCGGAGACGAGCCCGGAGACGACGCTGGGCAGCGCCCCCTCCATGCCGGCGACGACGACGATGGCGCGCGCCTCGCGCAGCTCCGGCACGTGGTCGAGCAGGCGGTGGATGCCCGCGACGCCGACGTCGTACAGGCGCCGCACGTCGTTGCCGATGATCTCGGCCGTCACCGCCGCCTCTTCGGCCACCGGCAGGTCCGCCGTCCCGGCGCACACCACCGTGATGCCGGGCTGCCTCGGGACCGGCACGCGCTCGACGGTCAGGCAGCGCGCGGCCTCGTGGTGCTTCGCGTCGGGAAGCGCCGCGAGCACCGCGGCGGCGGCCTCGGGCGTCGCGCGCGTGATCAGCAACCGGTCGGCCCGCTCCAGCACGCGCGCGGCGATCTCGACGATCTGCTCGGGCGTCTTGCCGAGCCCGAGGATCACCTCGGGCACGGCGTCGCGCAGCGCCCGGTGGTGGTCCACCTTCGCGAAGCCGATGTCCTCGTACGGGAGCCGCCGCAGCGCATCGACCGCCGCGTCGATGTCCGTGCGGCCATCGGCGACCGCGCGCAGCAGATCCCTCAGCCGGTGCTCTTCGATGGTGCGCCTCCCATCGCGTTGTGGTGGATCTATGGTAGCAGCAGGCGCCCCCACGCAAGCACATCGCGACCCGCCGCCTGTTCCGCCCCGGCAGAGGGCGCTGTTGTCTGCTGTCTGTTGTCTGCTGTCTGTTGTCTGCTGTCTGTTGTCTGTTGTCTGCTGTCTGTTGTCTGCTGTCTGTTGTCTGCTGTCTGTTGTCTGCTGTCTGTTGTCTGCTGTCTGTTGTCTGCTGTCTGCTGTTTGTTGTGCGCGCGCCTGCCGGCGCGCGACCCCTACACGCCGATCATCTCCCGCCCGGCGGCGAGCACCTTCGGCACGAGCGACTCGTCGTCGACGACCTCCGTGTAGATGCGGACGAGCGGCTCCGTGCCGCTGAAGCGCAGCAGCAGCCAGCCCTTGCCGTCGAGCAGGAAGCGAAAGCCGTCCGTCGTATCGATGCCGGTCACCTTGATGCCGGCGATGGCGTCGGGCCGCGCGCGCCCGGCGCGCTGCCAGACAGCGTCGCGGTCCTCCGGCCTGAGCGCCACATCGAGGCGGTCGTAGTAGTGCGCGCCGACCTTCGCGTACAGCTCCGCCAGCAGCTCGCTCGGGCGCTTGCCGGTGCGCGCCATGAAGTCGAGGAAGTACAGCCCGGCGAGGATGCCATCGCGCTCCGGCACGTGGCCGCGGAAGCCGTAGCCGCCGCTCTCCTCACCGCCGATCAGCGCGCCCGTCTCCATCATCTTCGGCCCCAGGAACTTGAAGCCGACCTTCGTCTCGTGCACCGGCACGCCGTACAGCTCGCCGAGCCGCTGCACCATCCGCGTCGTCGTCACGGACTTCACGATCGGCCCGCGCTCGCCGCGCGCCTCGAGCAGGTAGTACGCGAGCAGCGCGAAGACCTGGAGCTGGTTGATGAAGGTGCCGCGCTCGTCGGCGATGCCCACGCGGTCGGCGTCGCCGTCGGTCGCGATGCCGACGTCGTAGCCGCCGCCCGCCAGCGCCGACGACAGCTCCTGCAGGTTGCGGGCGATCGGCTCGGGCGCGTGGATGCCGGGGAACGCGGGGTTACGGAAACCGTGCAGCTCCGTAAGCTTCGTCGTGCCGCCTTCGAGCAGCGGCGCGAAGTAGCCGGCGCCTGTGCCGTACATCGCGTCGTACGCGACGCGCAGTCCCGCCGCCCGGATGCGGTCGAGGTCGACCAGGCGCCCGAGGCCGGCGAGGTACGGCGTGCGCGCATCGAACAGCTCGACCATGCCGTCGCGCTTCGCCTGCTCGATCTCGAGCGCCGGAATCTTGCGACCGACGAGCGACGGCAGCGGCGCCTCGATCTCGTCGACGATCTCCGGCGAGGCGCTGCCGCCGTAGTCGGGCTTGTACTTGAAGCCGTTCCAGCGCCACGGGTTGTGGCTCGCGGTGATGACCACGCCGCCGCCGGCCTTGCGGTCGATGATCGAGTAGCTGACGACGGGCGTCGGGCAGTGCGTGGTGCTGAGCATCACGCGGATGCCGGCGGCAGCCACGACCTCCGCCACGGCCGCGGCGAAGTCCTCGGACGCGAAGCGCGTATCGTAGCCGACGACCAGCCCGCGGTCCGCGAGCCCGTGCTTCTTCAGGTACTGCGCGACGCTGGCCGCGCAGGCGCGCACGTTGTCGAACGTGTAGTCCTCGGCGATGACGGCGCGCCAGCCATCGGTGCCGAACTTGATCGCGGTGGGCGGGCGCAGCTCCATGCAGCGGGTCTCCCGGTTGATGGTCGCTGGTCGGCGGTCGTTGGTTACCTGCTCGTGAGCGTCGCACGAAACGGTCGCTCTGGCAATCCGGCGCCTTGCGGCGCCGTTTCCGCTCACCCGTGCGCGCGTGATAGGCCGCTGCGCGACCGGCCCTCTCTCAAGGCAGCGGGTCCACGTTCACGGTAGACGAAGAGCCCCGGCGGACTGCCCGGGGCTCTCCTTCTGTGCAAGATCTCCGGTGACGCTCCGACCACCGACCTGCGACCGGCGACCGCAGACCGTGCGCCACCCG
>JAKAMA010000291.1 GCA_021813085.1 Chloroflexota bacterium
GATTCTGGATCCGTATGTGGGGGTTCGAATCCTCCATCCCCAGCCACCCGGCGCATTCGTCTAGCGGCCCAGGACACCGCCCTCTCAAGGCGGAGATCGCGGGTTCGAATCCCGCATGCGCTACCACACCCACCACCGACACCGCGTATCGACGCGCGCGCGTCAGAACCCGTGATGAGCGCGGCTGAACGCCGCCTCGAGCGCCTGGCGCGCGGCGTCCAGCGCCGGCGTCGAGCGCACGCGGCGCAGCGGGATGGCCAGCGCTTCGGCCACCGGCGCAAGCAGGGCGAACGATGCATCGCTGGCGGTGCGGATCTCGGCGGGCAGCACCCCGGCCTGCTCGAGCGCCGCCAGGAACGCCTCCTGTGCCTCGGCCGGCGTCCGCTGTGGCTCCAGCAGCTCGCTCATTCCCATAATCCCCGTCTTGTGGTCCGCTTCGAACCAGACCCGCGGGAAGTACGGGCGCTGACCGCGCTCGCCCACCATCGACGGCAGGTACACGAGCGCTGTTTCGGTCGTCGCCGTCGCGCGACGCGCGGTGCGCAGCAGGCGCTCGATCCGAGTGTGCGGCGGACGCGGCGCGACGGCTGGCGCTGGCGGCACCGGCGGCACCGCCCACGCGTCGTGCCACTCACCGCTCGCCTCGTCGCGGTGGCGCATCAGGAGCGGCCGATCGAGCGCCTGCGGCACGAGCGGCACACCGTCGCGGATGCGCGCACACACGTCCACGGCCTGTTCGAGCGCGCCGGTCAGCAGGCGCACCTCCGCCGGTTCGAGGTACCACGGCGCGTAGCCGGGACGCGAGCTCCGGAAGAGTGGCCAGGCGTTCCGGCCGCGAAACGTCAGACCGAGCTCACCGACGTCGCGGCGGTCCCGGTCCATCAGCCCGCTTCTCGGCTCGAAGGTCACCAGCAGGCAGTCCTGCGAGATCCCCGCATCGAAGTCGTCCGGGTCGGACTCGCCCGTCGCAATGCGCAGGTAGCTGGCAAACCCGTCCGCCCCCACGTACGCGGCGAGCCCGAACACCGTCTCCAGCCCCCCGAGGACCGAGCAGTAGAGGGCCGGGCCGGCGCCCGGGTCTTCGACGGCGAAGACCCTGTCGTCGTCCATCCACTCCCACGGCGCGAGGTCGCGGAAGACGACCGCGGCCTGATAGAGCCGCAGCAGATCGCCCTGCGGCGCCTCCGTGCGGCGGGCGCGGGGCGGCGCGGTCTTGTGCCTGGGTCCTGGGCGGGTCATGGGGGCACCTCCCGTCGTGCCGGTACGCTGGCCCGACGGCCGTAGTATCGCACGCGGACGCGTGCGGGCCAGTGTCCGGCCCGTGGGCGAATCGATGTTCGAGCAGCTTTTTTCACAGAGTTTGCGCGCCGCTCATCCCTCTCCCATCTTCCGGTGCTACGGTGGTGCGCATGAACGGCTTTGCGCACCCCTCCCCGAAGATCCTCGCGCTCGGTGCGCTGGCGCTGGCCTCGGCGTGCAGCAGCGGGCACCCCGCCGCGTCGCCGTCGCCGACGTCGGCCGCGAGCGGCATCCACAAGATCAAGCACGTCGTCGTGGTCATGCAGGAGAACCGGTCGTTCGACTCGTACTTCGGCACGTTCCCCGGCGCGGACGGCATCCCGATGCAGGGTGGCCAGCCCACGGTATGCGTGCCCGACCCGCGCACGAAGACCTGCGTGAAGCCCTTCCATGACGCGGCGGACCGCAACGCCGGCGGGCCGCACGGAGCGAGCAACGCGACGGCTGACATCAACGGCGGGAAGATGGATGGCTTCATCGCCCAGCAGGAACGGGGCCGCGCGACGTCGTGCGCGAACCGCTTCAGCCCGCAGTGCGCACAGACCGGCGCGCTGCCGGACGTGATGGGGTACCACGACCAGCGCGAGATTCCGAACTACTGGCAGTACGCGAAGGACTTCGTCTTGCAGGATCACATGTTCGAGTCGAACGCGTCGTGGAGCCTGCCGGCGCACCTCTACACGGTCTCCGCGTGGTCGGCGATCTGCAGCATCCAGAGCGACCCGATGAGCTGCACGAACGCCCTCCAGTCGCCGAACCTGCCGCCCGACTTCCAGCGCCATGCGGCGAACGGCACAGCGAAGCGTCCCGACTACGCGTGGACGGACCTGACCTACCTGCTGCACAAGGACAATGTGAGCTGGGCGTACTACGTCGCGAACGGCACCGAGCCGGACTGCGAGAACGACCAGATGGTGTGCACGCCGAAGCGGCAGTCTGCCGGCACGCCGGGCATCTGGAACCCGTTGCCGTGGTTCGACACGGTGCACCAGGATGGCCAGCTCGGAAACATCCAGCAGCTCACGAAGTTCTACGCCGCCGCGAAGGACGGCACGCTGCCCGCGGTGTCGTGGATCGACCCGAACGGCGCGACGAGCGAGCATCCGCCCGCGCTCGTCAGCACCGGCCAGTCGTACGTGACGGGGCTGATCAACGCGATCATGCAGGGGCCGGACTGGGACTCGACGGCGATCTTCCTGACGTGGGACGACTGGGGCGGCTTCTACGACCACGTCGTGCCGCCGAAGGTCGATGAGAACGGCTACGGGCTGCGCGTCCCCGGCCTGGTCATCAGCCCCTACGCGAAGCAGGGCTACATCGACCACCAGACGCTGAGCTTCGACGCCTACCTGAAGTTCATCGAGGACGACTTCCTCGGCGGCCAGCGGCTCGACCCAAAGACCGACGGGCGGCCGGACCCGCGGCCGGACGTGCGCGAGAACGCGCCGCAGCTCGGCGACCTCGTGAGCGACTTCGACTTCTCGCAGCGGCCGCGGAAGCCGGTGATCCTGCCGGTGGACCCGAAGACCGACCTGACGCCGCCCGCGTCGTCACAGCACACGCCCCGCCGGACTGCGGCGCCTACACCCGCTCGAGGCTGAGTATCGGACGCGCCGGTTCGGTGTGCTCTGGCCGCTGTTGCCGCGCCGCCGCGCGCCACGTACGGTGTGTCGGTGAAGCTTGCAGCGGAGATTGTCGTCGCCGCGCTGATCGACGGCGCTGGGCTCCTGTTCGCGTACTACGTGTTCCGTCGCGTGCACGCCGGCCTCGCAAGCCAGTCGCGCCTTATCCAATGGTACCTGAGCGGCTTCGCTGCGCTCATCGCGTTCATGGCCGTCACCACGGTCGGGCTCGCGTTCGGCCCGCTGTTCCGGTAGGCCCCCTCCGTCCGTGGGCGGGTCAGCGCGGCAGGAGCACCATCTGCGTGCAGCGGAAGAGCGCCAGCGGCCGCCCGGCCGCCTCGTCCGTCACCTCCACGTCCCAGACCTGCGTAGTGCGGCCGCGGTGCACCGGCCGCGCGACGCCGCCCACGGCGCCGCCCTCGCGCACCGTACCGACGAAGTTCGCTTTGAGCTCCACCGTCGTGAAGCTTGCACCCTCCGGCAGGTTCGGGCCCATGCCACAGGCGCACAGCCAGTCGGCCAGCGTCACCACGACCGGCGCCCACAGGTAGCCCGTGCCCGCGACCAACTCGTGCGTAACATCGAGCCGGCCCGTCACTTCGTCCCTGTCGCACGTCAGCACCTGCACGCCGACGATGCCCGGATGGCGGTCCCTTGCGAAGTCGTTGAGCGACGCAACCCGCTCGTCGCTCATGCGCCCTGCAGGGCGGACGGCGCGATCGCCTGGTAGCGCACGATCGGCGCGAAGAAGTCGAGCACGGTGCGGTCGCCGCCGGTGATGCCGCGCACCGGGCGCTGCGAAAGGTGCGTCTCGGCGAACTGCCGCGCGACGATCGCCTTGCGTGCGGAGCCCTTCTCCGCCAGCTCCCAGGTCGCCTCTTCGACGAGCAGCGCCGCCT
>JAKAMA010000006.1 GCA_021813085.1 Chloroflexota bacterium
CGGGCGGCGCCGATTCGAGGGCGCGCGCCATGAGCGCGGGGGCGGTGGCGGTACCGGCGCCTGCGCCGGCGCGCGCTAAAGGCCAGCGGCTGACGAGCGCGCGCCACACGTCGCCCTTGAGCACGAACGGCGCCGGGACGGGCACGAAGCCGCGGAGCACGTCCGACGGCGGCGCGGGCAGCGCCCGGGCTGCGCGGCAGGTGGCGCAGGCCGCGGCGTGCGCGTCGACGGCAGCGCGGACGGCGTCCGTGTACGGCGGGAATCCCGTTTCGACGAGGAGGCGGCGCAGGGGCTCGCAGTCCTTGCCGCCGCGCCGCGCGAGCACGTACGTCTGCATCGCCTCGTCGGCGGCGCGACGCAGCCGATCGAGCGTCGCTGCGGTGCTGCCCCGGGGCACGCCGAGGATGGGCGCGAGTGCGGCCGCATCGAGCCCCTGCCGGACGTGCAGGTCGAGCGCGGCGTAGTCGCGCGCGCCGAGCGTGGTGGCGGCATCCCAGACGAGGCAGGCCAGCTCATGGTCACCACGGGCGAGTGCCGGGTCGCTCAGGCGGCACGGGTCGGGCACGTCGAAGGCGCCGAACGCCTCCTCGTGCAGCGCCTGCGGGCCGCGCTTCGTCGCGGCGGCGTCGGCGTGTGCGATGCCGTCGCGGGCGGCGGTGAGCAGGAGCCAGGAGGCGAAGTCGCCCTGGGCGCTGATGCGCGGGAGCGCGGGCACGGCCTCCTCGAACGCGCGGCGTGTCACGGCGCCGGCCGCGTCGACGTCGCGGAGGAGCCGCCATGCGAAGTCGTAGACGCGGTTGAAGGACGCGTCGTAGATCTGGCCGAAGCTGTCGAGGTCGCCGCCGGCAGCCCGGGCGACGAGGAGCGCGGTATCCATGCGAGGCTCCGGAAGGGTATCCGCGGGCGCCGGCGGGCGGCTGTCGGACGCGCACCGAAGATAGCACAGGGCCGGATGCGGTGCGAACGACGATGTCCACCAGGTGGCCATCGGTGGTCGGTAGCACATCGCATGCGTTCTGGCGGCCCCGCTGGAGGCGGTGCACTCCTGACGGGCTCCCGCCAATTCCGCAAGTTTGTTCGGTTTCCCCTTGACATCACAGCACGTCTGTTCTATGGTACGGATGTTCTAGCAACGGAGGCCGCAACCATGCAGTTCGCCCTTTCGATGACCATGGTCGTGCTCGTGTCCAGCGCCGTGCTGCTGTACCAGTTCTGGTCCGGCGCGCTCGCCGCCGGCGACGACGGCGAGCAGCCGCACCGGCGCTGAGGACGGCACCCGGCGCCGCACCCTCCCTCGTGAACGGCCGCTCCCACGTCCTGCCGGGAGCGGCCGTTCGCCATCTCGCGCGGCGGCGGCCGCCCCTTCGCGCCTGACGCGCCCGCGACCGCCCGGCCACTGGGAGGTACATTACGCGAGTTCCGAGATACGAGGTGGACGGTGGAGGCGCGGAGGCGATGCGTCGAGGGAATGTATCCGGGGCGGTCGGCGAGCAACCCCGCGCGGGCTGAAGGCCCGCGCTCCGGGTGCACGGGTCAACCCCGCGCGGGCTGAAGGCCCGCGCTCCGGGTGCACGGGTCAACCCCGCGCGGGCTGAAGGCCCGCGCTCCGGGTGCACGGGTCAACCCCGCGCGGGCTGAAGGCCCGCGCTCCGAGTGCACGGGGCAACCCCGCGCGGGCTGAAGGCCCGCGCTCCGAGTGCGGGGTGACGTTTCATCGGCAGGCGTGGCGCGTAGCGCCATGATGAACTGCTACGCTGGACGCATGCGGATCCTCGCGCTCGACATGGGCACAGGCACGCAGGACATCCTGCTCTTCGACTCGACGCAGCCGGTCGAGAACAGCGTCAAGATGGTGCTGCCCAGCGCCACGCAGGTCGCGGCGGGACGCATCCGCCGGGCGACCGCGGCCGGGCGGGCACTGCTGCTGACGGGCGTGATCCAGGGCGGCGGGCCGTGCGCCTGGGCGCTCGAGGAGCACCTCAAGGCGGGCGGCACGGCCTACGCCACGGCCGAGGCGGCGAAGACCTTCGACGACGACCTCGCACAGGTCGAGCGGATGGGGGTGCGCGTCGTCAGCGACGACGAGGCACGCGCGCTCGGGGATGTCGAGCGCGTCGAGCTGCGCGACCTCGACCTCGGCGCGATCCGGGCGGCACTGGCGGCGTTCGACGTGTCGCCGCGCTTCGACGGCATCGCGCTCGGCTGCCTGGACCACGGGGCGGCGCCGCCGGGCTACTCGGACCGCCTGTTCCGCTTCGAGCACCTGCGGCGGGTCGTCGAGGCGCGCAACGACCTGCTGGCGTTCGCCTACCTGCCGGACGCGCTGCCGGCGTACCTGACACGCGCGCGGGCCATGGTCGCGACCGCGCGCCGGCAGGACGGGGAGACGCCCATCGCGTTCCTCGACACGGGCGCGGCGGCGGCGCTGGGCGCGCTGCAGGACCCGACGGTCGGCTCCGCGGACGAGCAGATGGTGCTCAACCTGGGCAACATGCACGCGCTGGCGTTCCATCTGCGGGGCACGCGCGTGATCAGCCTGTACGAGCACCACACGGGCGAGGTGACGCGCGCGCAGCTCGAGGACTTCACGACGCGCCTGCTGGCGGGCACGCTGCCGCACGAGGACGTGTTCAACAGCAAGGGCCACGGCGTGTTCTACGCCGGCGGCCGGGCGGCCCGCGCCGACGGCGCGACGCCGATCGTCGCGGTCACCGGCCCGCAGCGCGGCAAGCTGCGCGGCAGCGCGCTGCGCCCGTACTTCGCGACACCGCACGGCGACATGATGATCAGCGGCTGCTTCGGGCTGCTGCGCGCCTTCGGCGAGGCGTATCCGGAGCATCGCGACGAGATCGAGCGCGCGCTGACCTCCTGACGGCCGCGCGCGCACGGCGGGGCGGCGGGGGCTGCTTGACACGCGGCCACCGCCATCTGCGATAATCGCGCATGGCAGCAGAGCCCAGCGGCGAGCTGATGCGCCTGGTCAACGGCTACCAGGTCTCGCAGGCCGTCCACGTCGCCGCGACGCTGGGCGTCGCCGACCTTCTGACGGACGGGCCGCGCACGAGCGACGAGCTGGCGGCCGCGACGGGCACGCAGCCGCGCGCCCTGTACCGGCTGCTGCGCGCGCTCGCGGCGCTCGGCGTCTTGCACGAGGCCGAGGGGCAGCGGTTCACGCTGACACCGATGGGTGCGGGACTGCGGTCGGACGCGGCGGAACCGGCGGGTCCGTGGGCGGCGTTCATCGGCACGCCGGCGCACTGGCAGGCGTGGGGCGACCTGCTCCACAGCGTACGGACGGGCGAGAGCGCCTTCCGCCATGTGCACGGGACGGACCCGTGGACGCATCGCGCGCAGCGGCCGGCGGAGAGCGCGGTCTTCGACCGGGCGATGACAGGGCTCTCGCGCCGGGCGGCCGACGCCGTGATCGCGGCGTACGACTTCGGCCGCTTCCGCCGCATCGTCGATGTCGGCGGCGGGCAGGGCGCGCTGCTGGCGGCGGTGCTCGCGGCGCACCCGGCCGCCCGGGGCGTGCTCTTCGACCAGCCGCACGTCGTCTCCGGGGCAGCAGACGTGTTGCGCGCGGCAGGCGTCGACGCGCGCTGCGAGGTGGTGGCGGGGAGCTTCTTCGATGCCGTCCCCGAGGCTGGCGACGCCTACATGCTCAAGTCCATCCTGCACGACTGGGACGACGATGCCGCGACGGCGATCCTGCGGAGCTGCCGCCGCGCGATGGCGCGCGGGGGCGCGCTGATCGTGATCGAGCGCGTGATCGCGCCGCCGAACGAGGCCCCCGAGACGAAGCTCTCCGACCTGAACATGCTCGTGAATCTCGGCAGCCAGGAACGCACCCGCGATGAGTTCGCGCAGCTCTTCGCCACGGCCGGGTTCCGGCTGGCGGACGTGACCGCGACGGGAGGTGTCGTCAGCGTCATCGAGGGCGCGCCGGCGTAAGGTCTCCGGCCGCGACGTGAGGATGCGAGGGCGGGTGGCCGCGGGTGCCGGCGCCGCGAAAACCGGACGGCGGGACGACTTCGGCCCGAGGCGTGCGTTCGGCCCGGCGGGCATCTCCGCGCGCGCCGGTGTTGGAGGACGTGAGCGCGTCTAACGGCCTGTCGCGAAGCGGCATCATCGCGGCGGGGTTTGAGACATGAAGCCTGTGATGCTATCATGATGTCACGATGCGCACCACTATCTCGGTCCCGGAACAGGTGCTGAAACGTCTGCGTGTCATCGCAGCGGAGCGTGGCACGTCCATGGCGGCCCTCATCCGCGAGGCGCTAGAGGAAAAATCTGCAACCTGGCGGCCGCAGCCACGCAGCCTGGGCATTGGGGCGTCAGGGCATCGAGACACGGCCCGCCGCGCCGGAGAAGAGCGCCCCGAGCCCCGACCGTGGCGCTGATCCTCGACACCGGTCCACTCTACGCGTCGTTGGACCGCAGCGATGCCGATCATGCAGCCTGCCGGCAGCTCATTGAAGAGGCGAATGAGATCCTGGTCATACCGGCGCCCGTACTCGTCGAGGTGGATTACTGGATCCACGCACGCCTGCATGCCGGTGTGCTGGTAGCCGTGCTCGACGACATCGTGGCCGGCGCCTACGTGGTCGAGGACCTGCGCCCTGCGGACTACGAGCGTGTCCGGGAGCTCTGCGACAGGTACGCAGACGCCGACGTCGGGTTCGTTGATGCTGCCGTGCTTGCCATTGTGGAACGGCTTGACGAACCGAAGCTGGCGACGCTCGATCAGCGCCACTTCCGGCTCCTTCGCCCCCGCCACGTCGACGCGCTGCGGCTCGTCCCATGAAGGACGCGCGGCCGGCAGGGGCGCGGCCCCGGACGCAGCCACGGCCTGCCTCGCTGCGCGTGCGGGACTTCCTCGCGCTCGTGCACGAGGGCGTCGTCGCGCGGCTCGGCAAGCGGCTGGACGGGCTCGAGTCGCGCCAGCGGTTCAGCTTCGTGCAGTACTATCGCGGCACGCCAGACGTGCACTACGAGGTGTGGGCGCAGCGCAAGACGGCGCGGCTGGAGATCGGGCTGCACTTCGAGGGCGAACGCGACCGCAACTACGCGGCCGCGGAGGCGCTTGCGATGCGCGCACCGGACATCCAGGAGCGCGTCGGCCCGGAGTACGAGCTGGAGGAGTGGACGAAGTCGTGGACGCGCCTGCACCGCTCCTTCCCGGCGCCGTCGCTGACGCCGTCGCTGGCCGATGACGCCGCCGAGCGCGTCTGCGCGCTGATCCGCGGCATGGAGCCGATCATCGACCAGATGGAGCTGCGCCGGTGATCGACTGTCACACGCACTTGCAGCCGCACGGGCAGCAGCCGCCGATGACGCGCGAGCGGATCGAGCAGTACGTGGCGGTGGCGCGCGGGCGTGGCCTGACGCAGATCGCGTTCACGGAGCACCTGTTCCGGTTTCGCGAGGCGTTCGACCTGCTGTACGGCTGGTGGGACGCCGACCCGGACCCCGCACTGGCGCACCTCGCCCGGCAATACTGGGAGGATCACGTCTCGGGGAGCGTGGCAGAGTACGTACGGACGATCGAAGCGGCGAAGCGCGACGGGCTGCCGGTGCTGCTCGGGCTCGAGATGGACTGGATCCCGGGGCACGCCGGCGCGCTCGCCCGGTTCCTGGCGCCGTATGACTGGGACATCGTGCTCGGGTCGGTGCACTACATCGGCGCCTTCGGCTTCGACGACGAGCAATTCGCCGCCGAGTGGGACCGGCGCGAGACCGCGGCGGTGTGGGCCGATTATGGCGCGCTCGTGCGCGACCTGGCGGAGAGCGGGCTCGTCGATGCGCTGGCGCACCCTGACCTGCCGAAGGTGTTCGGGCACCGGCCGCGCGACGAGACGCCGCTCCACGACGCGATCCTCTCCGGGGCGGCCGTGCACGGGACGGCGGTGGAGCTGAACAGCAACGGCCTGCGCAAGTGCGGCGAGATCTATCCGGCGCTGCCGCTGCTCGAGCGGGCGCGGCGGCTCGGCCTGCCGATCACGCTGGCGTCGGACGCGCACACGCCGGAACGGGTCGGCGAGCACTTCGACCGGCTCGCCGGCTGGGCGCGCAGCGCGGGTTACGAGGAGGCGGTGGCGTTCATCGGGCGGAGGCGCCAGCCATACGCGCTGCCGGGGTAGCGGCGCCACGCGGGGTGGCGCTGCGTGCGCCGGCGTCCGGCGTCTCGGGCGCCGTGCGGGGGACGGAGCTGAAGCTCCTTCGCTACGGCGGGGCGGACAGGTCTGAAGACCTGTCCTTACGGGGTGGCGCCGGATGCCCGGGCTGCTCCCGAGCGCGCCGTATACTGGCAGCATGGCAGGACGCCGGGGATGGTCCGACGCCGCGCGGTGGCCGCACGGCGAGCGGGTCGCGCGTGACATCGACGCGTGGCGCAGGCGCGCGGGATGAGGGTTCTGGGCGCGGCGCTCGTTGCGCTCATCGCCGTCGGCGCGGTCGTGGTGCTCCTGCTGGCGTTCACGAGCCGCCGCACGCAGGCGCCCGAGCTGGCGAACGGGCTGCCACCCCACACGGCGACGCCGCCCGCAGCGACCCCGACGCCGCTGCCGCGCACCTGGCCCGCGGGCCTGCGCATGGCGACGACCGGGACGCCCGAGCTGATCTCCTGCCTCGACACGAACCACGACGGCCGCATCGACGCGACGGACGGACCGCAGTTCGCCGGGCTGGACATTCGCCTGGTGCCCGGCGAGGCGTGCGCCGGCCCGGGGCAGCACGCGGACTTCTTCGCCGGGTCGCCGTCGGATCCGGCGGGCTATGCGTGCGGCGCCGCGCGGCCGCCGCTGCTGGTCGTCGCCATCGCGAGCGCGGGCAGCGACCTGCTGCAGCCTTCGATGGGCGAGAGCATGGGCGTGCTGGACATCGTCAACGAGCTGCAGGCGCGCGCCGCAGCGGCGGGGATCAGCACGCTGCCGGTGCTATCGACGTCAGCGGTGTTCGGCGCGGCCATGCCGCAGACGAGCATGGAGCGCTGGATCGAGCACGACGTGACGAGCCGGCTCGCCGCGCTGCCTTGCCTGCGCGTGGCGCTGATCGGCCACAGCCACGGCGGCGTCACCGTGTCGTCGGTGACGGCGGCGCTCGATGGTCGTTTCGCCGGGCGCATGTACGGCGTGATGCTGGACCGCACGACGGCGTTGTACGACCGTCCGGCGACGGAGATGCCGACGAAGACGCCGCTGCTCAACGTCTTCCAGACGAACGAGGGCTGGCACGGCGGGCCGATCGACCAGCCGAACGTCACGAACGTCGATGCGTCACGCGACATGGCGCCGATCGCGCCGAGCGACGGCGGCGGCGGGCCGGCGCTCGTCAGCCACAAGACGCTCGACGACGCGCCGGCGGTGCAGCGGCGCGTCGTCGACGCGGTGATGGCGTGGGCGGAGGCGCCGTAGGGGCAGGGAGCGGGAGGTCGGAGGTCGGGGCCTGTATACTCAACTCCATGAAGCGCGCCGGGATCCTCAACGTCACGGGGTACGCGGGCGCCGAGCTGGCGCGGCTGCTGCACGCGCACCCGGACATCGAGTTGGCGGCGGTGACGGGACGCAGCGCGGCGGGCAAGCGCCTGCCGGACGTGTTCCCGCACCTCTGGCAGATCGACCTGCCGATCGCCGAGTCGCTCGAAGATGTCTCGGTCGACGTCGTGCTGTCGGCGCTGCCGCACGGGGCGGCGGCGGAGCAGCTACTCCCGCACATCGAGCGCGGCGTGCCGGTGATCGACCTGAGCGCCGACTTCCGCCTGAAGCGCGTCGACGAGTACGAGGCGTCCTACAAGGTCACGCATCCCGCACCGCACCTGCTCCAACGCGCCGTCTTCGGGCTGCCGGAGCTGCACCGGGGCGAGATCGCGGGGGCGAAGCTGGTGGCCGTGCCGGGCTGCCACGCGACAGGGGTCATCCTGGCGCTGGCGCCGGCGTTCGCGGCGGGGCTGATCGAGCCGGACGTGGTCGCCGACACGAAGACGGGGCTCTCGGGTGCCGGGCGCGCGCTGGCGCTGGCGGTCCACTTCCCGGAGGCGGACGAGAGCGTGGCGCCGTACGGGCTCGACGGCCATCGGCACCTGCCGGAGATGACGCAGGAGCTGGGCTCGCTGGCGGAGGCGCCGGCACCGGAGATCACCTTCGTGCCGCACTACATCCCGATGACGCGCGGCATCCTCAGCACGTGCTACGCGCGCGCGCGCGGCCGGCTCGCGGCGATGAGCGCGGCCGAGGCGCGCGTCGAGCTGCGGCGCGCGTACGACGCGTTCTACGCGGACGCGCCGTTCGTGCGGGTGTCGGACGGTGCGCCTTCGACGAAGCACGTGATGGGCACGAACGACGCGATCGTGCACCCGAGCGTCGACCTGCGCAGCGGGCGCGTCGTCGTTGCGTGCGCGATCGACAATCTCGGCAAGGGCGCGGCGGGCGCGGCCGTGCAATGCCTCAACCTCATGCTGGGGCTGCCGGAGACGGCTGGCCTGCGGCAGATGGCGCTCTTCCCCTAGTGGACGCAGCACCCGCGGCGAGCGGCATCGCGATGATCGAGGGCGGCAGCGTCACGAGCCCGCGGGGCTTTCGCGCGGGCGCGGTGTACGCCGGCATCAAGACGGCGGGCGAAGGCAAACTCGATGTCGCGCTGCTCGCGTCGGACCGGCCATGCGCGGCGGCGGCGATGTTCACGCGCAGCAGCGTGAAGGGTGCGCCGGTGCTCGTCTCGCAGGAGCATGTGCGCGACGGGCGCGCGCAGGCGATCGTCGTCAACGCGGGCATCGCCAACGTGGCGATGGGCGAGACCGGCATGGCCCATGCGCGCGAGATGTGCGCGCTGGCGGCGGCGAAGCTCGGCGTCGCGCCGGCCGATGTGCTCGTCGGCAGCACGGGTGTGATCGGCAAGCGGCTGCCGATGGAGAAGGTGCGCGACGGCATCGCGCGCATCGGACTGCATCCGGACGGTGGGCACGCGTTCGCGCGCGCGATCATGACCACGGACACGCGTCCGAAGACGCTTGCCGTGCGCTTCGGGTGCAATGGCCGCGACTTCGCGATCGGCGCCGCCGCGAAGGGGTCGGGCATGATCCACCCGGACATGGCGACGATGTTCTGCTTCCTAACGACCGACGCGCCGGTCGACCCGACGTTCCTGCGCGACGCGCTGCGCGACGCCGTGGACGACTCGCTGAACATGATCAGCGTGGACAACGACACCAGCACCAGCGACACCGTGGCGATCCTCGCCAACGGCGCGACCGGAGGCGAGACGATCGATGCGTCGCACGCCTGCGCGGCCGCTTTTGCGGCGGCGCTGCACCAGGTGTGCGTCGGCGTGGCGCGGATGCTCGCGCGCGACGGCGAGGGCGCGGAGAAGCTGATCGAGGTGCGGGTCGAGGGCGCGGCGTCGCAGGCCGACGCGCGCGCGGCCGCGCGCACGATCAGCGCGTCGCCGCTGGTGAAGACGGCGGTACACGGCAACGACCCGAACTGGGGCCGACTGCTGATGGCCGTGGGACGCAGCGGCGCGCGCATCGACCTCGCCCGCGCGCACGTGTGGCTCGGCGGGACGCAGGTGTTCGCCGGCGAGCCGCTGGCGTACGACGAGCAGGCGGCGAGCGATGAGCTGCGGCGCGAGGAGGTGCTGCTGCGCATCGACCTGGGCTGCGGCGGCGAGGCGGCGACGGCGTGGGGGTGCGACATGACGCCGGAGTACGTGCACATCAACAGTGACTACACCACCTGACGCACAGCGCCCCATCGTGGTCAAGCTCGGCGGCTCGACGCTCGGCGCGCACGACACGTCGATCGCGGATATCGCGGCGGCGCGGCGCGGCGGTCGGCAGGCCGTCGTGGTGCACGGCGGTGGCGCGGCGATCAGCGCCTGGCTCGCGCGCAGCGGCATCGAGCCGCGCTTCGCGCGCGGGCTGCGGGTCACCGACGCGGCAACGCTCGAGGTCGTCGTGGCGGTGCTGGCGGGCGTCGTCAACAAGCAGATCGTCGCGCAGCTCGGGGCGCTCGGGGCGCCGGCGATCGGCCTCAGCGGCGCCGACAGCCTGATCCTGCAGGCGCGGCGGTACGACGAGGCGCTGGGATTCGTGGGCAAGATCGAGCGCGTGAACCCGTACCCGGTGGAGGAGCTGCTGCGGCTCGGCTACCTGCCGGTGATCGCGCCGATCGCGGTCGAGAGCGACGACGGCGCGGCGCCGCAACTGCTGAACACGAACGCCGACACCGCCGCCGGCGAGCTGGCGGCCGCGCTGCACGCCGGGCGCCTCGTGTTCCTGACGGACGTGGATGGCGTGCTCGATGGGGAGCGCCGCGTGCTGCCGCGGCTCTCGGTCGCGCAAGCGCGGGGGCTGATCGCCGAGGGCATCGCGGCGGGCGGCATGGTGCCCAAGCTGGAGGCAGCGGTGCGCGCGGCGGGCGCCGGCTGCTCGACGCGCATCGTCAACGGCACGCGGCCGGGCGCGCTCGCCGCCGCGCTGTCGGACGGCGGCGGCGGCACGACGGTCGGGTGACGCGCGGACGTCAGAGCAGCTCGAGGTCCGGGAAGTACGTGCGATAGTAGCCCTTGTCGCGCGTAAGCAGGCCGTCCGCGTGCGTCTCGGCGTGGGCGCCGATGATGAAGTCGGCGATGATGTGCTGCCGGGGCGCGAGCCGGGATCCGCACGCTCGACACTCCAGCCATTGCCTGGAGCCGCAGGATGGGCACGTGAGGCCGGCCGTACGACGGCTGACGTACGAGCGCCATGCCGCGCCTGCAAGGAACAGCGCGCGGTCACTGGACGGAACCGCGTTCAGGCCTGTCCGATCCAGGAACTCGGCGAGGTCCGCCACACTCGCGAACGACGGCGCAAGCTCGGCGACGACCGGCTCGCTGACGACGAGAGCGCCTCGCCGGGCACTTTCGGCGAGCGCACGTTCCGAGGCGTCGCCATGCGGGGAGTCCTCGATCAGGACGTCGAGCAGGACGTTGGTGTCGATCGCCGTGATCACCGCCCGCGCCAGTCATCGATCAGCTTGTCCGGGTCCTGCCCTTTCAGCCACTTCGCGTACCCGCGCCATGCGGCGAACGGCGACTCCGGGAGCCGTTTGCGGAGCTTCACCACGCCGGCTTCCTCCGTGAACTCCACCGAGTCGCCGGGCCGCAGCCCGAGCCGGTCACGGATCCGCTTGGGCACGGTGAGCTGGCCCTTGCTGGTCATTCTGGCAGCGACCGTGATGTCGGCCTGCTCGCGCGCCCGCCTGGCTGCTGCTGCGCTCGTCATCGCCCCCTCCAGTAAGGAATATCTCTCTTACTTGATTGTAAGGAGGAGCGCCACGACAACGCAAATGTGCGCTGTGGGCGGAGGGTTGTCCCTACGCGCCCTCGCGCAGGGCGCGGGCGAGGGCGAAGGGGTCGCTGGAGACGACGCTCGCCGCGTACAGCTCCATGGCGCCGATGTCGGCGGTGCGGCTGCTCGGGTCGCCGCGGTCGACGATGCGGACGACGACCGGGAAGCCTTCCCAGCTCTCGGGCGTCTCGCCCCAGGGCGGCGTGTAGATGACGAGGTTGAACGAGCTGACCCCGAGGCGGTCGCGGAAGCACGCGAGCACGTCGTAGATGCGGTCCTTGAGCGACGTGGAGACGACGGGCGCGAGGAGCAGCACCTCGTTCTCCTTCTTCGGCGCCAGGTCGGCGATCACCTGCGTGCCGTCCTGCTCGAACGCCAGGCCCAGCGACGCGTGGGCCAGGTAGAGGTCATCGAAGTAGTTGCTGCGGCTGTGGGCCTGGTAGACGGCGGCGCAGCGGCGCAGGTACTCGACGGCGGCGTAGTGCATGTCGCGGCCCATGATCACCTGGGCATGACCGTGGAGCAGCGAGGCGCCGGCGCGCCAGAGGCAGTTCCAGAGGAACATGTAGTACTTGGCCTGCGGGTCGCTGGCGTGGGCGAGGTCACCCCAGCGGCCGCCGGTGTCGACGTAGTCGTGGATCTGCTCGCGGGTGAAACGGAGCGGGTGCCGCTCGTTGAAGACGACGAGCCCATGGAAGCCATCGAACTTGGCGATGTTGCTCGCCGTCACGCAGCTCTCGCCCTGCACACGGCCGAAGAGGTCCTCGGGCGTGCCGCTGAGCGGGTCGTAGAGCGGGTCGGCGGACGTGCGCTCGAGCTCTTCGTCGAGCCTGACCTCCTGGCGCCACATCGGCCGGCTGGAGCGGAGCCAGTTGAAGAGCACTCCTTCAAGCGTGACGACGTTCGTGACCTTGATGATCGTCTGTTCGAGCGTGGGCTCGACGCTGCCGAACTGCCTCTCGATCCACGGCACCATCGCCTCGGGCGGCACGAGGCGGCCGCGCGTGCTGCTCACGTGGAACAGGCGCTCGAAGCGGGCGCGCTGCTCGTGGTCGAGCGCGGCGATGGCGTCCTCGATCTGCAGGATGTTCACGTCGTCGTGGCGGATCGTCATACTCGTCCTGTCCCCCGCTCTCCCTCGCACGGCGCCCGCGTCGCCGCCGGCTCCTTCCGGCGAGACGGCCGCGGCTGGCGCCGTCAGTGCCTGAAGTGGCGCACGCCCGTGGCGACCATCGCCATGCCGTGGGCGTCGCACACCGCGACCGAATCCTCGTCCCGGATGGAGCCGCCGGTCTGGACCACCGCCGTCACGCCGGCGGCCGCGCACACCTCGACGGTGTCCGGAAACGGGATCAGCGCGTCCGAGGCCGACACGGCCCCCCGCGCCCCGTCTCCCGCGGCCTCGACGGCGAGGCGGGCGCTGGTCACGCGGTTCGGCTGGCCGGCGCCCATGCCGACCATCACCCGGTCTCTCACTACTACAACGGCGTTCGACTTCACATGCTTCACGCAGCGCCAGGCATAGCGTAGGTCCGCCAGCTCCCGCCCGGACGGCGCGCGCTTCGTCAGGACGCGAAGCTCGGGCGGGTCGTCCGGGAGGCGGTCGCCCTCCTGGACCAGCATGCCGCCGGCGACCCCCCGGAACTCCATCGCGCGGCGGCGCATGTGGACGGGCGGCGCCTCGAGGATGCGCAGGTCCTTCGATTTGCGGAGGAGGGCCAGCGCGACCTCGCTGAACCCCGGGGCGACGATGATCTCGACGAACAGGCGCTGGCCGCTGGTGGGGTGCTTCGTGCCGCGGACCGCCTGCGCCAGCGCCTCATCGACCGGCCGGTTGACGGCGATAATGCCGCCAAAGGCCGAGATGGGGTCGGCCCCGAAGGCGAGCGCAAACGCCGCGGAGAGGTCGTCTCGGCTGGCGATGCCGCACGGCGTCATGTGCTTGACGATGACGATGGTGGGCTCATCGAAGTCGCAGGCGGCGGTCCAGGCGGCGTCGGCGTCGAGGATGTTGACGTAGGAGAGCGCCTTGCCGTTGAGCTGGCGGGCGTTCACGACGCCCTCGGGCTCGCGCTGGTTCGGGTCGACGAGCCGGTAGAGCGCGGCGAGCTGGTGCGGGTTCTCGCCGTAGCGCAGCTCGCCCCGCTTCTGGAGCGCGAGGGTCAGGCTGTCGGGGAACGGCTCCTCGAAGCCACGCAGCCATGCCGCGATGGCGGTGTCGTACGAGGCGACGTGCTGGAAGGTCTTGACGGCAAGCTTGCGGCGCCATTCGAGCGGCGCCGAGCCGGTGCGCAGCGCGTCGAGCACGTCGTTGTAGTCAGCGGGGTCGACGACGGGCAGGACGTGCGGGAAGTTCTTGGCGGCGGCGCGCAGCATCGCTGGGCCGCCGATGTCGATGTTCTCCAGCGCCTCTTCGAGCGTAACATCGGGGTTCGCGACGGTCTGCTGGAACGGGTAGAGGCCGCCGACCACCAGGTCGATCGTCGCGAGGCCGTGGCGCTCGAGCTCGGCGAGGTGCTCCGGCCGGTCGCGCCGGGCGAGGATGCCGCTGTGGACGCCGGGGTGCAGCGTCTTCACCCGGCCATCGAGGATCTCCGGGAAGCCGGTGAGGTCGCTGACGGGACGCACGGGGACGCCGGCGTCGTCCAGCACGCGGAAGGTGCCGCCGGTGGCGTACAGCTCGACGCCGAGCGCGGCGAGGCCGCGCGCCAGCTCGGGCAGGCCGGTCTTGTCGTAGGGGGCGAGCATCGCGCGCAGAGGCATATCAGACGACGGCCGCCCGGGCGTTACGCGCGCTCAAAGTGACCACCCACGGACTTGAGGCCGGCCGGCGCGATCTCGACGATGCGCTCCGGGTCGTCGGTGCAGGTGCCGATGCGCCAGGCGGCGATACCGCAGGCGGCGCCGATCGCCAGCGCGCGCGGGACGTCGGACTCGGGCAGGATCGCGCAGAAGCCGACACCCATGTTGTACACGAGGTACATGTCGGGCGCTTCGACCTTGCCCTCGCGCGCGATCAGATCGAAGATCGGCGGCGGTTCGGGCAGCCACTCGATGCGGAAGCCGACCGGCGCGTCGAAGCGGGCGAGGTTGAGGAAGCCGTCGCCGGTGATGTGCGCGAGGGCGTGCACCGCGGTCTCGCGCAGCAGGCGCAGCGCGAGGTCGACGTAGATGGCCGTCGGCTCGAGCAGCTCTTCGCCGAGCGTGCGGCCGAGTTCGGCGACGTGCCCGGACAGGCGCGCCGTGTGCTCGCCGAGCAGTACCTCGCGGGCAAGCGTGAGGCCGTTGCTGTGGATGCCGGAGCTGGCGAAACCGACGATGGCATCGCCCGGACGCACGTGCTGGCCTGTCACGATCCGATCCGCCGGGACGAGGCCGACGCAGGTACCGACGAGGTCGATGCCGTTGACCATCTCGCGCACCTGCGCGATCTCGCCGCCGGGGATGGTGATGTGCGCCAGCTCGGCGCCACGGCGCAGCCCGGCCGCGACCTCGGCGAGCAGCTCCGGGTCGTCGCGGTCGATGGCGATGTAGTCGGTCATGGCGATGGGCTCGGCGCCGACGCAGACGACGTCGTTCACGTTCATCGCCACGCAGTCGATGCCGACCGTGTCGTACTTCCCGATGCGCTCGGCGACGATCAGCTTCGTGCCGACGCCGTCGGTGGAGATGGCGAGGCCGATGTTGTTGCCGAGGTCGAGGACGTTGGCGTACTGGCCGAAGTCGAGCAGCGGCGCGCCTTCGCCCTTCGGACGGTAGCCGAAGGTCGCCCGCAGCACGTCGAGCATGCGCGGGAAGCCGGCGAGTTCTTCGGTGGTGCGGACTCCGGCCTGGCCGTAGGCAGATGTCACGACGCGATCGACCTCCCGGCTCAGGGTAGCAGTTCGAGGGCGCGGGCGGGATTCGCCGAAGCTGAAGGTGCGGCGCTCCTGTCGCGCTTCATCACGCTTCGTGACCGTGGCGGCTCGCCGGCCGCACGGCCCTCGTACGCGCCGGGGGTTCGTCGCACGAGGCGCTTGCAGCGGGCCGGTCCGGCTTCGCCGGACGCACAGCCGGGGGCGGCTGTGCTCCACGCCGACAGGTCCGTCCGGGTTCCGCGTCGCGCACTCTCACGCAGATCCGAGGCAGTGCGTTAGCGCCGGCGGAGGGGGAGGACGTACTCGGTCTCATGGCGGTCGAGGGCGCCTTCGGCGGACTCCATCGCGAGCTTGTCCATCTGCAGCGGCACCGGGTGAGGGTAGTCGCCGGTGAAGCAGGCCATGCAGAGGCCGCCCTTCGCCGCGGCGACGGCGTTGACGAGGCCCTCCGGGCTCAGGTAGCCGAGGGAGTCCGCGCCGATATGGGCGCGGATCTCTTCGACGGCCTTCTGCGCGGCGATCAGCTCCCAGCGCGTGCCCATGTCGATGCCGTAGAAGCAGGGGTGCGTGATCGGCGGCGCGGTAATGCGCATGTGCACCTCACGCGCGCCGGCCTTCCGCAGCATCTGGATCACGCGCGGCGTCGTCGTACCGCGCACGATGCTGTCATCGACGAGCACGATGCGCCGGTCCTGGAGCATCTCGCGCAGGGGGTTGAACTTCAGGTGGACGCCGATCTCGCGCAGGCGCTGGTCCGGTTGGATGAACGTGCGCCCGACGTAGCGGTTCTTCACGAGCCCTTCGACGAAGGGGATGCCCGATGCCTGGGAGTAGCCGATGGCGGCCGCGGTCGCCGAGTCGGGGACGCCGATGACGACGTCGCCGTCCGGGGCCGGGTGCTCCTTCGCCAGCTCGCGGCCCAGGTTCATGCGCAGGGGGTAGACGAGCTTGCCGTCGAGCACGCTGTCGGGGCGGGCGAAGTAGATGTACTCGAAGACGCAGAAGGCACGGCGCTGGTCTTCGACAGGCTTGAAGCTCCGGAGCCCTTCGGCGTCGATGTAGATGACCTCGCCCGGCTCGATCTCGCGGATGAAGGTCGCGCCCAGGTGGTCGAAGGCGCAGCTCTCGGAGGCGGCGACCCAACCGCCATCGAGCTTGCCGAGGCAGAGGGGGCGGTTGCCCATGGGGTCGCGCGCCATCATCATCGCGTCCGGCGTGATGACGGCGAGGGAGTAGGCGCCGTTGAGCTTGCGCATGACGTGGCCCCATCGCTCACCCCAGTCGAGGCCGGGGGCGTGCACGAGCATCTGGGCGATGACCTCGGAGTCGCTGCTGGTGGTGAAGGACACGCCGGCGCGCTCCAGCTCGGCGCGCATCTCGGACGCGTTGACGATGTTGCCATTGTGGCCGAGGGCGAGCTCGCCGTTGGGGCCGCTGACGCGGAACGGCTGGGCGTTGCAGGCGCTGCTGGAGCCGGTCGTCGAATAGCGGGTGTGGCCGATGGCGAACCTGCCGGGCAGGTAGCTCAGGTCGTCCTCATCGAAGACCTGGGAGACGAGCCCCATGCCGGTCTTGAGGTAGAGGGTGCGGGAGTTGGCTGTGGCGATGCCGGCGCTCTCTTGCCCGCGGTGCTGCAGGGCGTAGAGGCCGAAGAACGTGATCCTGGCGACGTCTTCTTCGGGCGCGTACACGCCGAAGACGCCGCAGGCCTCGCGCAGCGTTGGGAGCACAACACCTCCTGCCCCAAGGACAGTGCTCCGCGGAAGGAGACGGCCGCGTGACCCCTTCCGGGAGTCCATGGTACCAGCCGGCCGGCCGGGCGGCAATCGGATGACGGGCGGCCGGCGGCGGCGGTGTCCCGGGCGCGAAGCTGGAGGTTGGAAGGGCGCGGCACCGGCGTGTGCCCGTTACAATCCCCCACGATGCAACCGGGCCTCGGGCTTCTCGCTTCTCGCTTCCTGCGTCCAGGGTCCACCGAACAGGCGACCAGCCGATGAAGGTCCTGTTCCTCCTGCACCAGGGAAACATGTACTCGGGCGGGCAGGGCGTCTACACCG
>JAKAMA010000292.1 GCA_021813085.1 Chloroflexota bacterium
GTGGACCTCGGCGGCATCGGCAAGGGGTACACGGTCGACCGCGCGATCGAGACGCTGCCGGCCCGCACGAGCGCGATGGTGAACGCGAGCGGCGACCTGTACGCCGCGGGCGATGGCCCCGCCGGCGACGGCTGGCGCGTCGGCGTCGCCGACCCGCTGGCGCCCGAGCGGGACATGGCCGTGATCGTCGTACGCGACCGCGGCGTCGCGACGTCCGGGTCGAGCAAGCGGCGCTGGGGCAGCGGCGACCGGCGCTACCACCATCTGATCGACCCGCGAGAGGGGATGTCCTCGGAGAGCGACCTGCTCACCGTCACCGTCATCGCCAGTTCCGCCACGGAGGCGGATGTGCTGGCGAAGACCGCGTTCCTGCTGGGGTCGTCGGCCGGGCCGCGCTTCGTCGAGCGCACCGCGGGCTGCGGCACGCTCGCCGTGACCCTGCGGGGCGAGGTGGTGATGAGCGAGGGCTTTCGCGAGTACCTGGCATGACGCACGAGTTCTGGTATCTCTCGCGCGCCGCCGGCTTCACGGCGTACCTGCTGCTCTTCGCGTCGGTCGCGCTGGGCATCGCCGTCAGCACGCACGCCGGCAAGCGCCTGTTCGGCCAGTTCGCCCTGTTCGACGTCCACCGCTTCCTGTCGGTCCTCGCCCTCGCGTTCGCCTTCTTCCACGTCTACGTGCTGCTCGGCGACGGCTACCTCAACTACAACCCCTGGCAGCTCACGCTGCCGTTCCTCTCGCCGTATCGGGTGCTCGCGGTCGCCGTGGGGTCCTTCGCGATGTACACGCTGATGCTGATCGTCATCAGCTTCTACGTGCGCCAGTTCATCGGCTACCGGGCGTGGCGCGCGCTGCACTTCCTGACCTTCGCGATGTACGCGGCCGTCACGCTGCACGGCATCACCGCCGGCACGGACACGACACAGGCATGGGCACGCGCACTCTACGTCATCACAGGGCTGATCGTGCTCGGCCTCCTGGCCTACCGCCTCCAGTACCACTTCCCCGCCAGCATGACGATGCAGCGCTTGCGGCTGGCGGGTGGCGGGCTCGCGATCGTGACGGCCATCGGGTTGACGTTCGGGACCGGTCTCCTGTCCGCAAAGAAGCCCGTGGCGGCGTCCGCCGTCTCGCCTGCCGCCAGCGCGGCCACGCAGGCATATCCCTTCCTACCCACATTCCAGGCGAACATGAGCGGCACCTACACGCAGACGGGCGACGAGACGGCGGCACACCTCGTCATGCAGGCCACAACGAGCGGCGGCCTCGCGGCCGGACTGCGGATCGAGCTGGCGTCGGACGCGTCAGGTGCGGTCACGGTAAACAGCGCGGATCTCATCGACCAGGGTACGGGCAGCGTCATCTGCCGGGGCGCGGTCGTCAGCTTCGCACAGAGCGGCGCGCGGCTGACGTGCCGGGGCGCGGGCCCGTACGCCGGCGTGCGCATGACGCTGCAGGCGCAGTTCAGCGCCTCGCCGGATGGCACGTTCTCCGGCGCGCTCAGCGGTCAGATGAGCCGCGACGACTGAGCTTCCGCCCGTCCATCGTCCTGGGTTAGAATGCGGCAACGGCGCGCACGATGCGGCGCCCTCTCCCGGAGAGACCCAGATGCCCGCAAGCCATCACCATCGCGACGGCGAACCACGGCCCGCGCCCGCGCACGGCACGCAGGGCGGGGAGCGGGTAATGGACGGCGACAGCGTGGCGATCCGTCCGATCGACTTCGTCCGCGACGAACAGCCACTGAAGGCATTCCTCGGTGAGCGGGACAAGATGCGTCTGTCACACGCCGAGGCGGCGCTGCGCGACGGCGACTGCTTCATCTTCGTCGCCGCCGAGCGCGGCGTGCCCGTCGGCTGGGCGATCGTCCACCTGCGCTATCGCGAGGACCAGGACTGGGACCCCGACGAGAATGGCAGGCGCTACCAGTCGGGCGACAACGCCTATCTCGAGAACATCGAGGTGACACCGCGCCTGCGCAGCCGCGGCCTGGGACAGCAACTGATCCGGGCCGTCGAGGACGAAGCGCGGCGGCGCGGGAAGCGCCACCTCTGGCTGCACACGAGCGAGAACAACGTGAAGGCGCACCAGCTCTTCGAGCGCCAGGGGTGGCAGCACGAGACGAGCATGTACCCCTCGTGGAAGCCAGACACGCGGATGCGCATCTACAAGAAGACGCTGTAGGGGGGATCCATGCGCAAGACGTTCGTCCGCTCGTTGATCGTCACGGCAGCCGTGCAGTTCCTGATCACCCGGCACTTCGCCGGACAGGCGATCGAGGAGGGCCGTGCCGAGCGGATGTGGCTGATGTACCCGTTCAACGTCGTCGTCAACGCTCTGGCCTGGACGCTGATGCTGAGCGCCGCCGGCCGCGTCCTGCGCGTCGCCCGCCGCGCCGCGTGACGCGCGTCCGCGCCGTCCGCCACGTCGACGCGTTCACGACGGCACCGCTCGCCGGCAACCCGGCGGCGGTCGTCGACGGCGACGGGCTCGACGCCGCCGTGATGCAGCGCATCGCGCTCAACCAGCACCTCTCCGAGACGGTGTTCCTCCTGCCGCCCGCCGACCGCGCGCATCACGCGCACATCCGCATCTTTACGCCGCGGACGGAGCTGCCGTTCGCCGGCCACCCGACGATCGCGGCGACGCACATCCTGACCGAAGAGGGGCGCGCGGCGCCGGCGGCCGGCGAGCCGCTGCGGATCGAGACGGGCGCCGGCGTGGTCCCGGTGGCCGTCGAAGGGACGCCGCCGCTCTACACGATGACGCAGGCGCCGCCCGAGTTCCGCGCGAGCCCCATCGCGCTCGACGCCATCGCGGCGGCGGCCGGCCTGGCGCCGGGCGAGGTCGTGCGGGCGGAGGATGTCTCCACGGGCATCTTCTGGCTCATCGCGCAAGTGACGTCGCTCGACGCGATGCTGCGCGTACGCCCAGACGCGGCGCTCTTGCGGGCGCTGCACCTCGCGGTCTTCTGCGTCGGCGCGGAGGCGGGCGATGCGGACGTGCACGTGCGCGCGTTCGCGCTGCCTTCGGGCATCGCGGAGGACCCGGTGACGGGGAGCGCGAACGGCTGCATCGCGGCGTTCGTCGCGCGGCACGGGCTGCTGCGCGCGGAGGAGGGCGAGATCCGCTACGTCGCCGAGCAGGGCGCGGAGTTGGGACAGCCGGGGCGCGTCCGCCTGCGCGTGACCGGCGTGCCGGACGCGCTCGCGGTGCACGTCGGCGGCCACGCGGTCACGGTGCTGCGGGGCGAGCTGCTGCTGCCGGACGCATGATGGTCGCGGCGGCTACGCGGTAGCTTCGGCCGGCTGCGGCAGCAGCCGCTGGAACAGCTCGTTGCTCAGCAGGCGACCACGGCGCGTCAGGCGCAGGTGCGTCGCCGTCTCCTCCAGCAGGCCGTAGCCCGTGAACTCGTCGATGACGCCGCCGTACACCTCGCGCGGGTCGCGGCCGTAGCAGGCGGCGAAGTCGGCGCGCGAGATGCCCTCGTCGAGCCGCAGGCCAAGGATCAGCTCGTCGGCCATCGCCAGCTCGGGCGTGATCTGCTCGGCGCCGGCGACCTGGCGCATCACGCCGCGGCCGTCCTCGATGCCGGCGAGCGACTCGTCCACCAGCTCCTGGTAGCGCTGCGGCAGCAGCACGGTCGAGAAGCGCACGCCGTCGAGGTACGAGTGGGCGCCGGCGCCGAGGCCCAGGTACTCGCGGTTGCGCCAGTAGAGCAGGTTGTGCGCGCAGCGGCGGCCGGGGCGCGCCCAGTTCGAGATCTCGTAGTGCTCGTAGCCGGCGC
>JAKAMA010000293.1 GCA_021813085.1 Chloroflexota bacterium
ACTAGCGGCGTCCCCGCGGTGATCCACGGGGGCGCCGCGTCGCCTTTCAGATAGTGTCCGAACCACGCCAGGATGCGCCGCTGATAGTCGCGGCGGTTGTCGAAGTTGTCGAGCGCGTGGTCCTCGCCGGGATACTGCAGCAGCACGACCGGCTTGCCCGCGCGGCGCGCCGCGTTGTACAGCTCGATGCTCTGGTGCCAGAACACCTCGCCGTCCTCGTCGCCGGCCTCGAGCAGCAGCGGCGTGGTCATTGCCGGCACGCCGAACAGCGGCGAGTTTCGCACGTACGCCTCGACATCGTCATAGAACGGCACCTGCATGCGCTGCTGGCCCGTCTCGATATGATCGGTTTCCGCGATGCCCGTGCTCCAGTGATGGTCGCCGTACTGACTGATGAGATCGGTGATCGCGGAGCCGGCGACCGCGGCCGCGAATACCCGCGACGTATGCGTGGCGAGAAACGCACTCTCGTAGCCACCCCATGAGTGGCCGACGACGCCAACGCGCGTCGCGTCGGTGACGCCCAGCGCGATCGCGCGCGCCAGAGCCGCCGTGGCGCAGTCCATCGCGGATATGCCCGGATCGCGCGGCTGATAGCGGATGTCCGGCGCCAGCACGGCATAGCCCAACTGCGTGAAGATCGTGATGTTCGCTTCGTCCATGTCGGAGGGCACGACGTAGTCGTGTACGTCGTCCGACAAGCGCTCGTAGAGTTTGACGATGGTGGGGTAGCGCCGCCCTGGGACGTAGCCGGCCGGGTAATAGAGCGCGGCTTGGAGCGCGTCGCCGTGCGAGGTCGTGTAGTCGATCACCGCGCTGTGCCCCCACATGAATCGCGCCTGTTGCGGATTGGTGGCCGTCACGGCGCGCGCGTCGGTCAGCGACGCGCTCCCGACGAAGATGTTGGGCGAGCGGTCGAAGTCCTGCGAGATGAACGCATAGGCGTTGCCGCGCGCCGACGTCGACAGACTGTCGATGCGCCGATCGTCCCAGATGAGACGCTCGATGCGGCCGCCTGGCATCAATCGCGCGTAGCCGTACTTCTTGGTGCGTTCGCCGAACAGTTCGAGGTAGATGGGCGGGTGTCATCCACCACGCGGTCATCCACGGGGTCGGCGAGCTGCGCCACGCGATAGCGCGTGCGCGTGGCCGCGCCGTCGGTCAGGTTCTCGGAAGCGGAACCGTCGATAGCGAGGCGCCAGATGTCGTCGCGGTCGTAGGCAAGCACGGCGCCGCCGCGCGTCCATCCGCCAATGCCGAAGGTCGGCTTGTGTGGGCCGGTCGTGTCCGAACCCGTGTCGATCAACGACGCGCCGGAGGCGGCCGACAGGTCGGTGAGAGCGCGCGTGCGCGTGTTGAGCGACCAGAGGTGAGCATCGCGCAGAAACACGAGCGCGCCACCGTCGGGCCGCACGTGCACCTCGCTGTCGTCGACCTTCGTCGCGAACAGCGTCCGCTGTCCCGTGCGCGTGTCCACGAGCGAGAGATCCGCCGCCGGCCGGCCGAGCGTGCGATCCATGGCGTACGCCGACCAGTCGGCGACCCACGCCAGCGACGTGCCGGGGATCGGATGCGCGCGCGCGTCGAAGGACGGGGCCAGCACAATCAGCGTGCCGTCATCGATGTTGACGGCCGCGAGCCGATTGCGACGCCCGTCGGCTTCGATGTGCTCCGCCTGGTACGGCATCACCTCGATATCGCGCCAGTGCCAGATGCGGACGTTCGCGCCCGTGCCGCGGTCGCTCGCGGCGGGTTGAGGTGCGGCGATGCCCACGAAGATGACGCGGCCGTCGGCCGACCACGACGGCCGGCGGAAGTCCACCACACGCGTGTCGGCAGGAAACCCGGGATCGCGCGTGGCGTCGTACACGCGCGTCGTAGGCGCGGCGGTGCCGATCCCACGCACGGCGATGACATCAAACGCCACTCCCGCATGCGCGCGGTTGCTGTGACTGCGAAGGTAAGCCAGATCCGATCCGTTCGCGCGCCACGCCAACTCGCTGAAGCTGGCCGGCGTGTCGTCGAGCACCGTGGTGGCCGAGGCGGGCGCCGCCGAGGGATTGAGCAATTGCACGCGTGCGCCGCCCTGGGCGTCGCCGCCCATGTTCATCGCGAGCAGGTGGCCGTGATCCGGTTGCCACTCGAACTGCCGGACGTTGTCGAACGCCAGCTCAGTGCCGTTGCCGGGGCCGCTCCTGAGTGAACGCACGTAGAGGCGCGGCGACTCGTCGCTGTTGGCGCGGCGGTCGCCGCCCCCGCGGCTGTCGGCGGGACGAGGGACATAACGCTCGATAGCGATGTACGCGCCGTCGGAGCTGAAGTCCGAGTCGCCGACGTCGGAGAAGCGGGTCTCGGCAAACGTCGAAAGCTCCACCAGACCCAGTCCTTCGCGCACCGGTCGGTGGTCGTTCTTCAGCTGAGTTTCTTCTGCCGGTGAATGGCCGATGTCATAGCGCAACCAGCGGCCGTCCGCGGAGTACTCAGGATTCCGTCCGTACGGCACGACCAGTGTGCGGCCATCGCTGAGCCGCGCGACGCGCAGCTCGTCCTCCCAATTCGACCGGTCGATCCGATACGCCAGCACGCTGCCGTCGGGGGACAAGCCGAGGTGATCGGTCGACGGCACCAATGCTTCCCACCGGCCGCTGTCCTCGGAGCGCAACGTGGGCAGGGACGGAGTCTGGCTGGTCGCACCGATCCCGCTGACGAGGACGGCTGACGCCAGGAGCAAGGTGAACGCAAGCGATCGGCGGGGATTCACACTAATAATGTAGACGCCTTCGGGCGACAGCGATCGCGACTTTCTCAAGTCCGTCGCCGGTCTCCGCGAATTGTGGTGAGGTGCAGCAATTCACCTTCGGCAACAATCGAGGCCACCTGTGCCGAAGGCACCAGCAGGATGTCGTCTTCGTGGCGCACCGGAATGCGATCGAGTTGCACGGCCGGCGCCATCCGGGCGTATGGGTTGTCCACGCCCAGTCCCAGTCTTCATCGATCTCAAGGAAGCTCGCAAAGAACACCATGAGCATCGGGCAGCTGACGTGGGGCTTCGCCAACATGACGGCCGCCGGCGGCGAACTCACGATCATGTGGGACAAGGAAATCGCGGCGGTGCCGTTCACGCTCGGGAAATAGGATAGAGTTCGGCCTTCACATGCGGGCATTCAGACGGAACATTGCGTGCGTCCTGCTGGCGGGGCTCGTCTCCGCCCAGGGCGCCGTCTGGGTGGCCGCCCACCACGCGACGCTCGAAGACGATGCGGTGTGCGCGGCCATGGATGGCCTGGAGTTCGTCGGGCCGCATCACCAGGCCGGCCTGCAGGTCGAAGAAACCAACCCGCCCAGTCCCGTCGAACACTGCACGATCTGCCATCTGCAGCGCCATGTGCGCAGCGCGCTGCTCTCGCGCGTGGGCGGCGTCACGCCGCCCACGGACCACGTGCGCATCGTGGTGGAGCAGCCCGTTCAGCTCGCGCTGGTGGTGCTGCGCGCGCTGCCGTCGCGCGGACCTCCCTCACTCCTGACCTAGTCACGGTGCGGCGGGCTGAAGCCCGCCGCCTACGACAACCCAGGCGCCCGGCGCCTACGTCAACCCAAGTGTCACGAGATCGAGGATGGTAATGGTACGGAAGACTTTCTCTCAATGGAGTGTGGCGTTGTGTCTGGCCGGCGCGCTGGGCGTTCCGGCGGCCGTGTTCGCCCAGACGCCCGTCACGCCGCCGGCCGCGCCGCCGGTGGCAGTGCCCGCGCCTGCGCGAGCGCCACCGCCGGCACCATCGCCCGC
>JAKAMA010000007.1 GCA_021813085.1 Chloroflexota bacterium
TCGATCGTCGCGAGGAGCAAGGGCACGATCATCCCCTTGTGGACGCCCTGCGGCCGCACTTCCACAACTTTGTTGCCGGCGAGGACCTGGACGGGGGCGTTGCTCAGCATCTCGCCGAGCAGGAGGCGCAGCTCCTTCGCCTGGTACTCGCCGAAATCGGTCTCCGGCGCAAAGTCTGCCCTCGCCAGGCGGTAGTGCCACGCGAGCGAGCCGGTCTTCTCCTCGATGAAGGTGCCGCGGGTCGCGCCGACGAAGTGCTCCATGATGGGGCGCACCTTCTCCTTCCACTCCTGCGACACGGGGCGCAGGATGCGCCAGGGCGCACCGGGGGCCATGCGTGACCACAGGCCGTGCTCCGCGTGCAGGCCAACGGGAAGGCAGCCGAGCCAGCGGTCAAGCGAAGCGCGGGTGCGTCCGCTGACCACGTGCACGTGCAGGCCGGGCCGCGCCGCCAGCGCGCTCAGAAGGTCGCGCAGGTCAGGGTCAGGGACGGCCTCGTCGGGCGTCGGTGCGAAGGGGACGAGCGTGCCGTCGTAGTCGAGAACCAGCAGCGCCTCCGGCGCGCGGCGGACGCACTCGACGATCGACGCGAGTTCCGACGGCGCGGACGCGCGCTGCGAGCGGCGGTACGCCGGGCCGGTCTCCGCCAGCGCGCCGATGAACGACTCGGCCCAACGGTGCACATCGTGGGTCAGCACGCGCGAGCGGAGGGCACGCATGCGGGCCTTGCGTTCGGGCTCGGGCATGGACAGCGCATCATTGATGCGCGCGGCGAGACGCTCTGTATCGAACGGGTTGATGTGCAGCGCCTCACCCATCTCGGCAGCGGCGCCGGCGAACTCGCTGAGGATCAGCACGCCATCTTCATCGGTGCGGGCGGCGACGAACTCCTTGGCGACGAGGTTCATGCCGTCGCGGACGGGCGTCACGAGCATGACGTCGGCGGCACGATAGAGCGCGCAGACCTCCGCCTGGGAGATCGCGCGGTACATATGGTGGATGGGCATCCAGCTCGCCGTCGCGTGTCCGCTGTTGATGCGGCCGACCAGCTCGTCGATGCGGCGCTTGAACTCGGCGTACTGTTCGACGTGCTCGCGCGACGGCACGGTGACCTGCACGACGCGCACGCGGTCGCACAGCTCCGGGTGGTCGGCGAACAGCCGGTCGATGGCGACGAGACGCCGCGGGATGCCCTTGGTGTAGTCGAGCCGGTCGATGCCGACGATGATCTTGCGGCCGCCGGCCTCCTCGCGCAGGGACGCGACCTCGCGCGCGACCTCGGGGCTGTCGGCGGAGCGCGCCCAGCGGGCGGCATCGACGCCCATCGGGAAGACGCCGAGCCGCACCCGGCGCTCGTCCTGCCAGAGCGCGTCTACATCGACGTCGGCGCCCAGGACGCGGCGCAGCGACGTGCTGAAGTGGCGGAGGTAGCCGGGCGTGTGGAAGCCGATGAGGTCGGCACCGAGCAGGCCCTGGAGGATCTCCTCGCGCCAGGGCAGCACGCTGAACACCTCCGACGAGGGGAACGGCACATGGAGGAAGAAGCCGATGCGGGCATCGGGGAGGGCGCGACGCAGCATCGCCGGCACCAGCATCAGGTGGTAGTCCTGCACCCAGATCAGGTCTCCGGAGCGGTAGTTGTCGATGACGGCGCGGGCGAATTTCTCGTTGACACGGCGGAAGACATCCCAGTCCCCGAGCTCGTTCGGGAGCTGATCGATGAGGTAATGAAACAGCGGCCAGAGGACGCCGTTCGCCATGTTCTCGTAGTATTCGTTGACCTCGTCCTGCGTGAGGTAGACGGGCAGCGCGCGGAGGTCGGCGAGCTTGTCGTCGAGCTCCTGCTTCTGGTGCGGGTCGAGCTGCAGCTCGCCCGGCCAGCCGATCCAGAGCCCGCCGGAGCGCTGATGCGGACCCCAGAGCCCCGTGGCGAGCCCGCCCGACGACGGCTCGACGCTGATCGCGCCGTCGTCGTCGACCCTGGCGGTGATCGGCAGGCGGTTGGCGACGAGAAGGAGACGGCCCGTCGCCGGCGGGACGTCGGACGGGTACGGCAGCGACGGTGCGGCGGGCTGCGGGGCGATGGTCGTCAAAACGCCGGCCTCCTGCGATCCATGCCAGCCGAGAAGCAGCGCAAGGGACACCAAGAAGGACAGGGAGCGACCCTGCCCTTCATCGAGCGTCGTCGCCTCTCACGTGCCTGCGAGGTTAGCTGTCGGGTTCGGTCTGAGAAGGCTGACCTACTCGCGCCGTCGCGCGAGATTCACCCCACCGATGGTTCCCCCGCTCCGCGTCCGCGGATTCGGCCCTATGCGGTTTGCGAAAAGTATACCACGCGGGCAAGGACGCACCGCGTGCGCCGGGGAGCGCGGCGGGAGCGTTCATGGTGGACGCCGGGATATTTTGTGCTTCGGTTAGATTTCTTCAGTGCTCATAGCCCGGGGGCGTGCTGCACGCGCGCGCCTCGTGACGCAGACGCACGGCTGGCGTAGACTGGCGCGAGATCTCCCGGCGACGCAGTCCATTGACAGGAGCGCGTATGTCATCGAAATGGGCGCTGATCCTCGGCGCCTCAAGCGGCTTCGGCGGCGCCACGTCGGTCGAGCTGGCGCGGGCCGGATACGGCGTCTTCGGCGTGCACTTCGACCTGCGCTCGACGCTGCCCAACGCACTGCGCGTGCAGGACGAGGTGAGGGCGGCCGGGCAGGAGGCGGTCTTCTTCAACGTCAACGCGGCCGATGCGGAGAAGCGCGCCACCACGCTCGACGCCGTCCGCGAGAAGCTCGGCCGGGACGGCTACGTGCACGTGCTGATGCACTCGCTCGCATTCGGCTCGCTGCTGCCGTTCATCGACGATGACCCGAAGGGGCGCATCAGCCAGAAGCAGATGGACATGACGCTCGACGTGATGGCCCACAGCCTGGTGTACTGGGCGCAGGACATGGCGTCGCGCCGTCTGCTCGGCCGCAACAGCCGCATCTTCGCGATGACCAGCTCCGGATCGACGCGGGTGATCGCGGCGTACGGCGCCGTCTCCGCCGCGAAGGCCGCGCTGGAATCGCACATCCGGCAGCTCGCGTTCGAGATGGCGCCGCTCGGCGTCACGGCCAACGCCATCCGCGCCGGCGTCACCGACACGCCGGCGCTGCGGCGCATCCCCGGCGGGCCGGAGCTGCACCAGCGCGCCATGGAGCGCAACCCCAGCGGCCGCGCGACGACGCCCGAGGACGTCGCGCGGGCCATCGCCGTGCTGTCCGACGAGCGGCTCTACTGGATGACCGGCAACGTCATTGGCATCGATGGGGGCGAAGAGCTGAGTGCGTAGGAGTACGTCGCCGGCGCGCGCTGCCGGCTACGAAACGACAGGCAGCGGCAGCGAAACGTCCGCCTCATCGAGCATCTCGACAACGCGCCGGAGCTTTACGTCGCCGTCGAAGCGGCTGCGCCCGTAGAGCGCTTCGACCTTCGCCATCGTCTCCACCGTCGAGCCCGGGACCGCCAGCAGAGAGACCTCATCCGGGTGGCTACACACGCGGTCGAGCAGGTACGGGCTCGGCTCGCCGCCACCCGTGATCACCAGGCATCGGACGTCGGTGAGGAGCGCCGCGAGCTGGACATCCGTCTTGTCGAAACGGGTGATGACGCAGACCCGCTCGCGACTGCCGAAATACGGCGACCCGGCGTCGGACGCGACGGTGCCGATCATCACGCGGCCGATGGACTGCGGCTCGGCGCTCCGGTGCAGCCAGCGTCCGCCGAGCGCCGCAGCGAGGTCGTCGAGCGACGGCGCGGCGAGGACGCGATCCTCGGGCAGCACCGCCAGCACGCCCGCCCGCGCGCGCACCGTCGCGACGGCTGCGGCGGGTACACGCGTGATGATCTTGCCGACGACCGCGTCCATGGACGCGTCGACGTCCGGGGACGCGGGACCTCCGACGGCGACGACACGGGCATCGAGCGACGAGACGAGCTCGTGCACCGATCCGGGTGGCGCTTCCAGCACCACCTCGCCCGCAAGCGACCGCACCGCGTCGAGCGTCATGGGTGTCGCGGGGGCAGAGAGGTCATCGAGTGCCGCGAACGTCGCCGAGTCCGGCGCGGCGCTCTCGTCGCCGGCGAGGCGCGCGAGCGTCACCTGCGCGCCATCGCGCGCCAGGCGGTACGCGAGCGCCGCGGCGATCAGGCTGCGACCGGCGCGCGGCTCAGATGACGCAACGAGCAGGACGGGCATCGGCACCTCGATCGTCGATTCGGCGCAGTATAGCAACGGCCTTGCTTACGAGCAGAGGCGCACGCCGGCTCCGCGATTCCTTGCCCGTGCCGACGGGCCGCCGATACACTCAGGCTCGTGCCGAGGTAGCTCAGGTGGTAGAGCACACGACTGAAAATCGTGGTGTCGGCAGTTCAACTCTGCCCCTCGGCACCATCCATCAGACTGGGACAGCGGCGGGCAGCGGGCGACCCTGCCCGCCGTCGCCGTGCTCACCGCGGCGCGCGGGCGCCGCTACGTCGCCGGCGCGACGTCGCTCCAGGGGTTGAAGTCGTACGGCTGGTACGCGCCGAGTAGCAGGAACTCGATGATCCCGTGGCCAACGCCGAGGCCGTCGATACCATCGACGGTGTAGTCGCAGACCGTCTCGGTCTGGCCGGCGACGCGTCGCAAGAGCGCCTCGTCGCGGAGATCCCAGGTCTCGCCCTCGACGACCAGCGGCCCCTGATACTGGCCATGGCGCCAGCCACCGCTGTAGGCGTATCCGGCGCCCGCCATGTAGATCGTCGACTTCGGCTCCATGCGGATCGTCGCCGGCGTGCCGTGGGGCCGCGCGACGGTCAGCGTCCCGCGCTCGAACGTGCGCGTGCCTGGGCGCATCTTGATGTCGTGTCCGGCCACCGTCAGCCGCTCTGCCGGCCCGCCCCGCGCGTACGTCGGGATCAGCTCGGCTGCGGCGTGCCAGCGCGTGCCATCGGGGTCCTCGCTGCACGTATACGGCAGACAGGCCGCCTCGAACTGGATCGGTGTCCAGATCCAGAAGAAGCCGCCTGGCCCGCCACCGGGCGGTGGCGCGGATGGCGGCTCGGCACCGCCCACCGGGCGCACGCCCCACGAGTGGTCGCGCGCACCCCACCACGCCGACGGCTCGACGTCGAATGTGCGCCCGCCGGCCGTGAGCGTGCCCGACCAGCGGCCACCCTGTGTCAGCCGCGTATAGTCCATCACGACGCGGTTGCCGGCGCGGCGAAGGAAATGCGGCTCCTCGAACGGCGGCGCCGCGCCCTCGAACGTCAGGTCGAGCGCGAGCCCGAACGCGTTCGGCTCGACCGTCACGCGGAACCGCCTGAGCCCCTCCAGCACCTCGACGCGCACCGGCCCGGCGCTCGAGTCCATCCGGTCGGAGCCGAGCGCGCGTGACGCCCGGACGATGTACTGCGTCGTGCCGCCGATCACGCACGTCGCGAACGCGTCAAGGACGCCGATGTTCGGGTACAGGCCCATGGCAACCACGAGGAAGGCCTCGCCGTCGAGCGTGTGGGCGTTGAAGTAGTAGCGGTCGTAGAAGTTGCGGTCGCTGGTAGCGACGTGGTCGACCGTGTCGGGCGTCTGGTGTACGAGGTAGTCGTCGAGGCGGCTCAGCATGTGGTCTCCAGTCAGAGGCAACCGGCGCAGGCCAATCGGCGCCATTGTAGGCGGCCGCCTGCGTTGGGTGAAGCGAGCCCGCTGGCTCACCCGGGCTGGTGGGCGACGCGCAGCGTGGAGCACAGCCGCCCTCGGCTGTGCGTCCGGCAGAGCCGGACGACCGACGCGGTAGAGCCCAGACGGCCCTGCCGGCGCCTCGTGCGACGAACTGCCGCCGCGTCGGAGACCTGTTGGCGGACCGCGGCGGCGAAACAGCGTGAGAAGCGCCACACTACCGCGGACGCCAGGAGAAGATGGCCGAGCGCGTCGCGGCCGCCGTGCTGCCCAGCCGTCCGTTGGGAAGCGGCACCATGCGCTGGTCGAGGAGCGCGGCGAGCTTCGTGCGTGCATCGTGGTCGTCGTCGCGCAGACAAAGGCTGTTCGCCACCTGCTGCACCGCTTCCTCCCGCGTCTCGAACGTCCACGTGAGCGGCATGCTGACGATCTCGACGTCGGCGAAGATGCCGATCTGCGCGAGGACGTTGAACAGGTCGACGTGCGCCGGCTGCGGCTGCAACGGCACGCCATGGAACGCGCTCCAGAGCCCGAAGTCGGTCGCCAGCGGGTCCGCGCGGAGGTAGATGAATACGCGCTCGATGGCGCTCGACTCGAGCTTGCGCACGAACGGCACGACGTCGGCGATCGGGTACAGGACGTGCGAGCAAATCACATAGTCGGCCGGCTCCACCTCGGCAGACATCCACTCCGCCTGCACCGTCGCCACGTTCTCGATCGTTCGTGCGGCGAGGTCTTCCCGCAGCAGTCCGAGCATCGCCGCCGACGGATCGACTGCCGTGATCTGGGCCACGTGCTGCGCCAGCGCGAGCGTGTGCCTCCCCGTCCCCGCCCCGACATCGAGCAGCGTGCTCGCGGGCGTGACCGCCTCCCGCACCCGCACGAGGAACGGGTCCTCCTCCGTGCGCGCATGGGTCGCGTTCCGGAACGCCACCGCGCGGCGCCCCCAGTAATCGACGTGCTCGATGCCCGCCTCCGCATACGCCGCGTCCATCTGCACACGCCGTCGCTCGACGATCTCCGCCCAGCGCCGCACGTAGTCGATCTCCGGAGGATTGGCCGGCAGCGGCCTCCCGCTAGGTGTTGTGTGGGCTGTCATCACGTGTGCTCCCGTCGTCCCCGATCGCATCGGTGACGTCAAATTGCATCTTGCCCATGCCGGTGACGATGAAGCCGATGCCGATCTTGTGCTTGCCCGCGTCCAACTGCTTCCCATCGACGCCAATCGTCACGACCTTGTGCATCGCCAGGGTGAACGGGCGCTCGCCCGATACGTCCGCGAACCGCACGTGGTCTCCGTCGACGGAGAACGCCGCGCGCTCCGGCGGCACCTCCTCGCCGTCGATCGTGAGCGGCAGCACCTGTTCGGCGTAGCCAGAGCCGAGCGAGTTCTTCAGGTCGAAGGCGAAGCCGCCATCTTCGTTGCGGAGGCTGCCCTTCACATAGAGCCTGCGGAGCAGGAATGCCGGGACCTGCATCGATGTTCGTCCTTCCCTTCGCCACAAATCGCGCGGTGCGCTGTATGCACCGTCCGACCCCCAGTATGGTCGAGCGGACAGGCGGGCACCACGCGCCTCCATCTGTGCAGCTTCCAAACGGCAGCGGACGCTTACTGCGGCGCGAACCCGTGCAGCATGCGGTACACGGCCTGCTCCGTCCGCACGACATCTGCCGGCAGCTCCTGCGCGCCGCCCAGCACCGCGCTGAGGACCTGCACCTGCGCGACGCGCTCGGTCAGCTCGACCGCGGCGAGCGCCTCATCGAGGTCGCGTCCGACGCCGACGACGCCGTGGCTGCGCAGCAGCACCGCCGCGCGCTCGCCGAGCGCTGTGACGCAGTGCGCGGCCAGCTCCTCGCTGGCCGACGGGCCATACTCGGCAACCTCAACGGCGCCTCCGAGGAGCACCACCTGCTCGTCGAGCACCGGCAGGACGGGCCGGGCCGCAGCGGCGAACGCGCTCGCGTACACGGAGTGCGTGTGGACCACCGCGCTCACGTCTGGCCGCGCACGGTACACCGCGAGGTGCAGCAGCGACTCGCTCGACGGCACGCCCTCGCCCACGACCGGATCGATGTCGAAGTCCACCACCAGCACGTCGTCGAGCGTGAAGCGATGGTACGGGACGCCGCTCGCCGTCACAACGAGCAGCTCCGCGTCCGGCGTCGCGATGCGCCGGCTGACGTTGCCGCTCGACCCCGCGACCAGCCCTGCGGCGACGATCCGCTCCACCGCCCGCAGCACCTCGCGGCGCTCCGTCTCGTACGTCTCGCTCATGCTCCCTCCGCGGCCATGCGCTCCAGCGCGTCCGCCATCGCGCACCAGCGTGCATAGTAGTCCTCGTACGCGGCCGACGCCGCCAGCCTGGGCCGTACCGTGCGCCGGTCACTGCACATCGCCGCGACGGCGCCATCGAGCGACGCGTGCAGCCCCGGCGCGACCGACGCGAGGGCCGCGGCGCCCAGCGCCGTCGTCTCGGGCGCGCCGGTGACCTCAATCGGCCGGTCGGCCACGTCGGCGAGGATCTGCGCGAACGTCGCGTTCCGTGACAGACCGCCGCCCAGGCGCAGCGACGCGATCGGTGTGTCCGCCACCGCTTCGATCTGCTCAAGGTTCGCGCGCAGCGCGTACGCCATCGATTCCAGCACCGCGCGCAGCATATCCCCGGCGCCCGGCGACGACATCACCAGCGGCAGAGGCAGCGTCAGCGCGCCCAGCCCGGCGCTCATCCGCGACGCGCGCATGACGCGCGGCCCGAGCACCGCCATGACATCGTGCGCGCCCGGCGGCGTCGCGCGGGCCAGGCCTTCGGCATCCGCCACGGCGACCTTGGCCAGCCCGCACGCCCACGCCCACACGCGCCCGGCCTCACCCGCGTTCGACTCCAGCACGAACCGCCCGGGCGCGACGTGCACGCCCGTCCACGTCCGCATCTCCTTGTCGAACACCGGCTGCGCGGTCACGAGCTGGACCGGCGCGCTCCAGCCCGCCGGCACGCCGCAGTCGCCCGCTGCGACCGCACCGAGCCCGACGAGCGCGCACTGCGTATCGGCGCCCGCCAGGGCGACCGGCGTCCCCGCCAGGTCTCCGCCGCGCACACGCGCCACGACCGACCCATCCTCGACGACAGGCGCAAGGAGCGTCGGTCCTACACCGAGGTCCTCGATATATGCGGGCGGCGCACCGGCACGCACGTCGAGCAGGCCGTTCTCGGCGGCCAGGCTGCGGCTCATCGCCGGCTCGTGCGTCACGAGCCAGGCGAGCCAGTCCGCCAGCGGCACGACATGCCGCACCCGCGCGGCGTCCGCGGGGCGGTGACGCCGCAGCCACGCGTACTTCGCCGGCGCCTGCATCAGCGACGGCAGGTGGCCCGTCGCGAGATAGACCTCCTGCCCTCGCGCCGCGTCGATCGCCATGCCCTCGGCCGACGCGCGCGCATCGACGTTGGGCGAGGCGCAGACAGCAGCGCCGCCTTCATCGACGAACACGACGCCTTCGCGCTGCCCAGTGAACGCGACCGCCGACCATCCGCCGGCGGCGCGCGCGGCGCGCAGGAGCGCGCCCAACGACGCCTCGACCCGCGGCCCGTCGAGCTCGCGCCCGAACGGCTCGGCGTCCGCGGGCGTACGCATGTCCCAAGGCTCCGCGGCGATCGCGGAGGTCTCGCCGCTCGCCGTTACCGCGACCGCGCGCAGGCTGCTCGTGCCGGCGTCGATGACGAGGATGCGCTCAGCGGACACGGGCGGGGTCGACCTCCGGGTTCACGGCGTACCGCAGGCGTCGGCCGGTCAGCAGCCGCTCGATCTCGTCCGTCATCATCCGCGACTGCCGCGTGACGGTCTCCGCCGTCGCGCCGCCGATGTGCGGCGTCAGGATCACGTTCGGCGCGGAGAGCAGCGGGCTGCTGAGGGGCAACGGCTGCCCGTCGAACACGTCCAGCGCCGCGCCGGCGATGCGCCCCGATGAGAGGGCATCAATGAGCGCGCCGGTGTCCACCACGCCGCCGCCGCTCGTATTGATCACGTACGCCGTCCGTCGCATCCGGCCAAGAAACGCCGCGTCGATGAGCCCCGCCGTGCCCTCGTCGGCCGGCACGTGCAGCGTCACGCAGTCCGACGCGCGGGCGACGCCGGCGAGCGACGCCGGCGTGGCGCCGATCGCCCGCAGCCGCCGCGCCGGCACGAGCGGGTCGTACGCCAGCACACGGGCGCCGAGGGCGATGCACTTCCGCGTCACCGCCCGTCCGATCTGCCCGCAGCCGATGACGCCGACGGTCGAGCCGGCGATCTCGCTACCCCGCAGGATGCGGTAACCGGCCACCGGATCGCGCCAGCCTCCGCCCGCCACGAGCGCGTGCGCCCGCGGGATCTGGCGCGCGAGCGCGAACATCAGCCCGAGCGTCAGCTCCGCGACGGCGTTCGTGTTGCGCCCCCGCGCATGCGTCACGACGACGCCGTGCTCCGTCGCGCTCTCGATGTCGATCTGGTTCAGGGCGTTGCGGCACACGCCTACCAGGCGCAGGCCTGGCGCTGCCTCGAACAGCTCCTCGAAGACGAAATCGGCTTCCACGACCAGCACGTCGGCGCCGGTCGCGGCGATGCGCGCGCCAAGCTCCGCCGGGTCGTGGATGCGTCCGGTCTCGAGCCAGCTCTCATACGTCACCGCACCCAGACGGCGCAGGCGGGCGAGCGAACGGTCCGAGAAGGGTGCGAGGATCAGCGCGCGCACGGAACTCCCACCGGCCCCAGACGCGCCGGGCATCCTGCGGATACGGCGCCGCCCGGCTTAGACCGCGGCTGCGCGGCGCTTCCCGGCGGGAGCAGCCTCGAGGGGCGACAGGAGCGCGGCGGCGAGTTGTGCCGGCGTCATCAGCTTGCCAGACGGCGAGCCGATGGCGAGTTGCACCACATAGCCGTCGTGCGAAGCCAGCGCGACGCCGGCGGCCTCATCGGCGGACTCCACGTGCAGCGCTCCGGACTTCGCCTCGTGCGCGAAGGCGGACGCGAGCTCCTGCCGCCACGCGCCGTACACCTGCGCCAGGCGCTTCCTCACCTCGTCGTTTCGCATGGACTGTGCCCAGAACTCCAGCAGCATGCCCGGCCAGCGCGGCTCGCGCTCGTAGGAGAAGAGCGCGACGAGCGTCGCGCGCAGGTCGCGGGCGCCGTCGCTGCCCGCGACGGCGGCGAGCCCGGACGCGCGGTCGTCGCTCCAGCGGCGGAGCAGCTCCAGGAGGATGTCCTCCTTCGTGGAGAAGTGGAAGTAGTAGGCCCCCTTCGAGTACCCCGCCTCCTGCGAGATGTCGTCGATGGTTGCGTGGTCGTACCCGTTCGCCGAAAAGAGCTTCAGCGCACCATCGATCAGCCGCGCCCGGGTCAGCTTGCGTTGTTCGAATCGGTCCATGATTGCCCCTCCGGCGTGATCCCGCCCCGCGAGTATCGTCCGCAGCCCCCTGCGTTGAAGGCAGTATGCAACAGGATCTCCCGTTTGCCAATCCCCCTTGACAATCTCCCACACGGCATCAGGCGAGAAAAAATGCGCCCCGACCTGTAACACTTGGCCTCCAGCAGCGTTAGGCACTAGTGGAGGCGAACGACTCGCCCGTCGCCTGGCAGGACGCCCCGGATGTGATCGTCAGAGGTTCCGACAGGGCAAACTCGCCGAAAGGCGAGGACGCAAAGCCACGGGTCCGCCACGCGCGGATGGCCGGGCCGCCGAAGACCTCGAGCCCCCAACGCTCGACAGCGTCTCCCGCGCATCTCCCCTGTCGCAGCTTCCGGCGCCAAGTCGGGTTCCGCATTGCGGGGGGGAGCTTCTCATGCGCAGTCCAGACCGCCAGGAGATGATCATGCGGCACATGCCGCTCGTGGCGTTCGTCGTCAGCCGCATGTCCACGGACAACCAGAAGACCCTGGGGCTCGACCGCGAGGACGCGCTCGCCTACGGCACCGAGGGCCTGATCCAGGCGATCGACGCCTTCGACGCCGAGCGCGGCACCAGCTTCGCGAGCTTCGCCGTACGCCGCATCCGCGGCTCGATCCTGGACGCCATCCGCAAGATGGACCCGCTGCCGCGCTCGCTGCGCAAGAGCACCCGGGAGGTCGAGCACGCCTCGCAGGAGCTCGCGGCGGCGCTCGGCCGCTGGCCGACCACCAAGGAGGTCGCCCTCCGCCTGGGCATGCCCGCGGACCAGCTCCACGGCATCATGCGGCACGCCAACTCGAAGTTCATCTCGCTGGAGCACGCGCTCCAGGACCGGGGCGGCGAGAACGGCCCCGCCCTGGACCCGGTAGACGAGGACGAGTCCGGCGACCCCGCCAAGGCGGCCGACCACAATGCCTCGCTTGCGATGCTCGACGTGGTGCTGCACGACCTGAACCCGCGCGACCGGGCCATCCTGAAGCTCCGATACGCAGAATCCAGGCCGTTCCACGTCATCGGAGAGATGCTCGGGCTCTCCGAGTCCCGGGTCTGCCAGCTTCACAAGCGCATCCTGGCGACGCTCCGGCGCCAGCTCGCCGCCGAGATCGACCAGGCCGCCTGAGGCCTCCCCCGGCTCAGGCCCGCCACGCCGCTGCCGATACTACTACGGGCCTCCCGGCGGCGATTGCGTATCTGGCGGAAGCATGCTGAACCGAGCCTTCGAAGAACCGGCCGACGACCGCGACGAACCACGGGGCGTGCGCCACGATCCGTCGTCGAACGTCATCCCCCTGCCGGTCCAGCCTGGTGCCGCCGCGGAGGGCGAGGCGCGCCTGCCGCGCCCGGCGCTGGCCTACGTCCTCCTGGTGTTCGCGCTGGGGGTGGCGGCGGTGGCGTACTTCGCGCCCCAGCTCAATACGTCGGACCTGACGGGGTTCGTAATCCTGGGCATCCTCGCGGTCGCGGCGGGCCGGACGCGGATCTCCATCTATGGCGACACGACGATTTCGCTGGGTATGGTCGGCGACTTCGCGGTCGCGCTGCTGTTCGGCCCGGCCGGCGCCGTCATCGTCGGCCCGGTCGCCGCCCTCGTGGCCGACTACGAGACGGGCGCGCCGTGGTACAAACGGCTCTTCGACATCGGATCCGTCACGCTCTCCAACCTCACGATTGCAGGCGTGGCCTGGCTCCTCATGGGCGGTCACATGACGACCTCCGCTCTGCTTGTCGCGGTGACTGGCGCGACCGTTGTCGTATATTACGCAGTCAACACCACGCTAGTTGCCACTGCGGCGAGCCTGGCGACGCGGCGGCAAGTCTACGCCGTGTGGCACGACGATTTCGCTTGGCTGCTGCCCCACTACGTCGTGGCTGCGCTTCTGGGCTCGGCGCTAGCGGTGGGGTACGGCGGCGTAGGCGTGCTCGGCATCCTAGCCTTCGCCGCGCCGCCGCTCCTGGTGCGGCTGTCCATGAAGCAGTACATCGACAAGACGGCCGAGAACGTCGAGGAACTGAGGAAGACGAACCACGAGTTGACGAAGGCGAACACAGACATCCTGCAGATGGCGGACGAGCTGCGCCGGACGTACGACGGCACGCTCGAGGCCCTCGTCTCCGCGCTCGACGCGCGCGACCGCGAGACCAAGGGCCACTCGATCCGCGTCGCCAAGTACATGATGGAGATCGCCTATCACATGGGCATCGCGCCGGGGACCGACGAGTGGCTGGACATGCAGCGGGGCGCCCTGCTGCACGACGTCGGCAAGATCGGCGTCTCCGACACCATCCTGCACAAGCCGGGACCGCTGACCGACGAGGAGTGGGCCGATATGCGGCGCCACCCGAAGATCGGGCACGACATGCTCAAGGACATCTCGTTCCTCTCCGGAGCGGCGACGCTCGTCTTGGCGCACCACGAGCGCTTCGACGGCAAGGGCTACCCGCAGGGCCTGCTGGCGGACGAGATCCCGCTCGGCGCGCGTATCTTCGTGCTGGCGGACACCTTCGACGCGATGACGTCGGACCGGCCCTACCGGCGCGCGCTCTCTACCGAGGTGTCGCGGGACGAGATCATCAAGTGCAGCGGCAGCCAGTTCGACCCGCGCTGTGTGCAGGCGTTCCTGCTGGCCTTCGACGAGATCGTCAAGATCCGCATGGCCGACCACGACGAGCCGAGTGAACACCACGCCGCCGCTGCACCCCGGCAGGCGGCCTGAAGGGCTTCTCATTCGGGAGATACAGAAGGGGCCCCCTCTGAGGAGGCCCTTCTGACTGTCTCATTCGGGGCAACTAGCCCCAAGTCGCGCGCTGAACCATGGCTACTCCTCCTGACCGCTGTTTGCCCTATACCCCGGTTCGGACCGAGCTATACCGACTCGTCGGTATTGATTCTGGCCCAGGGCGGCTCCCGTGTCAAGGGGGTTTGACAAGAAGTGGAGATTTTTCTGCCGAACGGCCCCAGCCCGCCTGCGGATCGGCCCCCTGCGGCCGATACATCACATGGTACGTATGCTAAGCCAACCGAACCGACAGGCGCTCCGCACCCAGCGCACCCGGGACCAGATCGTCCAGGCGGCGCTGACTGTCTTCGCGCTCAAGGGGTTCAGCGCCGCATCGATGGACGACGTAGCCCTTGCGGCCGGCTGCTCCAAGGGCGGACTCTACCACCACTTCCCCTCGAAGTCAGCGGTGCTCGTCGGCGTCGTCGAGCGCCTGATCCGCAGTGACGCGCTCCTGCCGCCGTTCGAGGCCCAGGACGGCGCCCTGCCGCTGCCTCCTTCGGCCGTCGGGCGGGTGCTGATTGAAGTCTGGACGGAAGCGGCCCGCTGCGGCGAGCTGCGGGCGCAGCTCCGCGCGGGCTACGAGGCGCGCCTGGACAAGACGCTCACCGACCGCGGGCGCGAAGGCAGCGCCCTGGCGGAGATCCTGCGTATCGGCACGCTGATCCAGTTACTGTCCCGGGGCGAGGCGATGGACGCGAACGCGGCTGCCGCCCGCCTCGGCATCGGCCGCGCAGCCTGACCGCCGGACCCGGATGGACAGCAGCAGGCGCCGGGCCCAGCCGGCGCCTCGTGATGTCGATGCCGCTGGCGGGCCGGCTACGCCGACAGCCACATGCGGCGGCGGCGCTCCCGGTCCTGCTTCGCCTGGTTGAGGCTCGCCATCGCCGCCTCCAGCAACCGCTCAGCACCCATGATGTCGGGCGTGCCGCAGGCGCTGCCCGAGCAGACGCCGGCCCAGAGTGAGACGTCGCGGCCGCCGACCTCGGCCATCGCCGATTCGCGCGCCAGGCGGTCTTCGAGCCGCTCGATAAAGGCGGCGATCCCCTCCTCGCCGGTGTCGATCAGCAGCACCCCAAACTCGTCATCCCCGAGCCGGGCCACCACGTCGTTGAAGCGCTTCGTGGCATCGATCGTGCGCGCCACGTGCCGGAGCACGGCGTCCCCGGCGCGGACCCCGTACTCGCGGTTCACCGCCGTGAGGTTGTTCACATCGACCAGCACGACGGACACCGGGCGGCCCATCCGGCGGGCGCGGGCGAACTCGTCGTTGAGCCTGCGGGCGAAGTGGTTGAACGTGGGCAGCTCGGTCAGCAGGTCCTGGCCGGCGTCGACGTCGGGGTCGGATGCGGCTGCGGCGTCACGCTCCCGGCTCTCGTCGCGGGTGAGCACGAAGATCGCCGCGACGAGGAAGCCGGTCATACCGATGGCGAGGAGAAACGGCAGGTGCGGCACGAGCCCGAACGTGTCGAGCAGGGCGGCGACGATCGTCCCGCCCCAGGCGATGGTGAGCAACCGCAGCGTCACCGGCAGCCACGAGATGCCCCGTTGGCGCTCGCTCGGGCGGCCCTCGGCGGTGATCAGCGGGAACTCGCCGTCTTCGACGAGCCGGATGCGGCGTGGCGCGCGTGCACTCACGGCAATACCCCCTACCCTCACGAGTATCGGCACGGGCGGCCAGACCCGTACGGGGCAGGGGCCAGGCGTCCGTCCAATTGCGCCCAAACGACCCTGTTTTGGCGCGATCGCCGGGGTGTATAGTGACCCTGCTCCAGAAGGCCTCAGTTCGGGCCCAACGGGCTCCAGAGGAGCAGTCGCGAGCGAGGCCGGGGCGACCTTCCACGAGGAAAGGGCCCAGTGATCCGCCTGCCGGAATCGCGCTGAGGGCCTGTTGCCCCAGCGGCTGACAGACCGGTCTTGACGCACACGGAACAGCAGCCCGGCGCCCGATCGCGCCGCCTGATGTCAGGAGCCCCGCCATGGCATACCGAGTGACGCTGATCCCGGGCGACGGCACCGGGCCCGAGATCACGGAGGCGACGCGGCGCGTCCTTGAAGCGACAGGCGTCGCCTTCGACTGGGACGTGCAGGACGTTGGCATCGACGTGATGGCGAAGGAGGGGACGCCGCTGCCTCAGCGCGCAATCGACTCCCTCGCCAGCACGAAGCTCGGCATCAAGGGGCCCGTGACGACGCCGATCGGGACCGGCTTTCGCAGCGTCAACGTCGCCCTGCGCAAGGCGCTCCAGCTCTACGCCTGCGTGCGCCCGTGCAAGGTCTATCCCGGCGTCCGCACGCGCTACGCCGACGCCAACGTCGACGTGGTCGTCGTGCGCGAGAACACCGAGGACCTGTACGCCGGCATCGAGTTCGAGAAGGGGTCGCCGTACGTGGCGCAGCTCTCGGCGATGGTGGCCGAAAGCGGCCAGGGCACGATCCGCGACGACGCCGGCATCAGCATCAAGATGATCTCGGAGTTCGGGACGCGCCGCATCGCGAAGTACGCCTTCGAGTACGCGCGCAAGAACGGGCGCAAGAAGGTGTCCGCCATCAGCAAGGCGAACATCATGAAGTACACCGACGGCCTCTTCTACGCCGTCTCGCGGGAGGTCGCGAAGGAGCACCCGGACATCGAGTACGAAGAGGTGCTCGTCGATGCGCTGTGCATGCAGCTCGTGCAGAAGCCGGAATGGTTCGACGTGCTGCTGCTGCCCAACCTCTACGGCGACATCCTCTCCGACCTCTGCGCGGGCCTCGTCGGCGGCCTCGGCGTCGCGCCCGGCGCGAACATCGGCGATGTGGCCGCGCTCTTCGAGCCGATCCACGGCAGCGCCCCGAAGTACGCCGGCCAGAACAAGGTCAACCCGATGGCGATGATGTTCAGCGGCATGCTGATGCTCCGCCACATGGGCGAGCAGGAGGCCGGCGACCGCCTCGAGCGCGCGCTCGCCGAGGTGATCCGGGAAGGCAGGTCGGTCACCTACGACATGAAGGCGGACCGCAACGACTCGACGGCGGTCGGGACATCGCAGGTCGCGGACGCCGTCATCGAGAAGCTGCGGAGGATGTAGGGCGGCAGCGCGAGAGCGCTCCGCCCGCCAGGCACGAACGGAGGCGAACATGGGAGCGCGCAAGAAGGTCACGGTGATCGGTGGCGGCATGACGGGCGGCGCCATCGCCCAGCGGCTCGTCGAGAAGGGAATCGCCGACGTTGTCATCCAGGACGACCCGCAGTTCGCCGGCACGCTGCACCACGGCAAGGCGCTGGACATGACGCAGTCGGCGTCATGGCTCGGGTTCGACACGAAGGTCAC
>JAKAMA010000294.1 GCA_021813085.1 Chloroflexota bacterium
CGTGCAGCCGCGGCCGCTCGGCACGGGCGACGCCGTCTGCGCGGCGCGCGAGGCGGCGGGCGACGCCGGCGGCGTGCTGATCATGAACGGCGACGTCCCGCTCGTCCGCGCGGACACCCTGCGTCGCCTGATGGCGGCGCTCGATGGGGACGGCTCAGACCTTGCGCTGCTGACGGCGAGCGTGCCAGTCGAGTCGTATGGCTTCATCGAGCTCGATGGCGACACCGTGATGCGCATCGTCGAGACGAAGGAGACGGAGGGGCTCGACCGCGCGCGCGCGCTGCCGATCAACTCCGGACAGTACGCCGTGCGCGCGGACTGGCTCTGGGCGCGTCTGCCGGCGATCGCACCCGCACCGAACGGTGAGCTCTACCTGACGGCCCTCGCGCAGATGGCGCGCGACGCCGGCCGCCCCGCCATCGCCGTCTGGGCAGCGGACCCGGCGGAGGTGCGCGGCATCAACGACCGTGTGCAGCTCGCCGAGGCCGAGGCGGTGATGCGCGACCGCATCCGCCGCGCCCACATGCTCGCCGGCGTCACCATCGCCGACCCGCCGTCCACCTTCATCGACGCCGGCGTGCGTATCGGACCGGACACGACGCTCTTCCCGCAGACGCACCTGCTGGGCGAAACGAGCATCGGCGCCGGCTGCGCGATCGGGCCCGGCGCCTCTCTGCGCGACGCCACGGTCGGCCACCGCTGCGTCGTCCGCTTCTCGATGATCGAGGAGTCGACGCTGGAGGCGGACGTCGACATGGGTCCCTACAGTCACCTGCGGCCCGGGTCGTACATCTGTCAGGGGGTGCACATCGGCAACTTCGCGGAGGTGAAGTCTTCGCGGCTCGGCCGCAACACGAAGATGGGCCACTTCAGCTACGTCGGCGACGCGCAGGTGGGTGAGGACGTGAACATCGGCGCCGGTACCATCACCGCGAACTACGACGGCGCGCGCAAGCACGTGACGACGATCGGCGATGGCGCGTTCATCGGCAGCGACACCATGCTGGTCGCGCCGGTGAAGATCGGCCGCGGCGCCGCCACGAGCGCCGGCTCCGTCGTGACGCGCGACGTGCCCGACGGTGCGATGGCGATCGGTGCGCCGGCGCGCATCCGCGCGAAGCACGCTCGCGACGGCCAGGGCGGCGCGGGGGAGGAGTCCACCGCTGACTGACGTAGCCGTGGGCATCGCCGTGCTCGTGCTGGCGCTGGTCCAGCTCGTCGTTGTCGCCGCGGCCGAAGCCGGCGTCGCGTCGGCGGGGCGGGTGCGCCTGCGGGCGCTCGCGTCGCGGGGCGTGGGCCGCGCGGAGACCCTGCACCGCTACGTCGATGAGCGGGCGTCGGTGCTCGGCTCGCTCGCCGTGGCCCGCAACGTCGCCGCCGTCGTCGCGACGGCGCTCGCCGTGTTCCTCATCTCGCGCGTCACCGGGCACAGTTGGCCGGTGCTCATCGCCATCGCCGCCGGGGCGGTCGTCGTCCTCGTGCTGCTCGACGCGCTGCCACGGCTCGTCGTCGCGCGCGGGCCCGAGGCGTGGGGTGTGCGGCTCGTGCCCGTCGTCGGCGTCTTCCGCCTGATCTTCGGCCCGCTGTCGTGGGCGATCGACCACAGCCTCGGCTCCGTCGTGCGCCACAACGGCGAGACAGCGGGCAAAGATGAGGCCGAGGCCATCCTCCGCATCGTGGAAGATGAAGAGGGCGAGGAGATCGAAGAAGACGAGCGCCAGATGATCCGCGGCATCATCGACATGGAAGACACGACCGCGCGCGAGATCATGGTGCCGCGCATCGACGTCGCCGCCCTCGACGAGGAAGAGAGCCTGGACGACGCGCTGCAGATGATCGTGCAGCGCGGGTTCAGCCGCGTCCCGCTCTACCGCGAGACGATCGATAACGTCACCGGCATCATCTACGCCAAGGACCTGCTGCGCTGCCTGACCGAGAACCGGCGGCCGACGCTCAAGGAGGTCGCCCGGCCCGCGCACTTCATCCCGGAGTCGAAGAAGGTCGATGAGCTGCTCGCCGAGCTGCGCGCCAGCAAGGTGCACATCGCCATCGTTGTGGACGAGTACGGCGGCACGGCAGGGCTCGTCACGATCGAGGATCTGATCGAGGAGATCGTCGGCGAGATCCAGGACGAGTACGACCGCGAGGAGGCGCCGATCGAGCGGCTCAACGAGTCCGAGGCGATCCTCGACGCCCGCGTCAGCATCGACGCCCTGACGGAGCTGTTCGGCTTCGAGGCGGAGGACCAGCAGGACTACGACACCGTCGGCGGCTTCGTCTACCACCGCCTCGGCAAGGTGCCGATCGCCGGCGACGAGGTGCACGTCGATGGCCTGACGCTGCGTGTCCTCAGCGTCGTCGGCCGCCGCATCAAGAAGGTGCGCGCCCGCCGCGTCGCCAAGCCGGACGAAGCCAGCAGCGTGCACTAACCTGACGCGCGGCGCACCCGGCGCGCCGCGAGCGCGTAGAATGATCGCGTATGCCCCACTCCCCTGACGTGCCCGTCCGCGCTCTGCGTGCGGCTGCCCGCCCGAGCCTCCCCGCAGCGCTGGCCATCGCGGCCACGTTCGTGCTCGCCTTCGTGCTGCGCTACCCGTCGCTCTTCGAGCCGCACTGGTACGGCGATGAGGGGATCTTCGCCGCCATCGCCGCGAACCTCCGCGACGGCCGCATGCTGTACTCGGCCGCCTGGGACAACAAGCCGCCGCTGATCTACTTCACCTACGCCGCCATCCAGGCTGCCGCCGGCGTCGGCATGTTCCCCCTGCACCTCGCCGCGATGGCCGACGCGCTGGCGGCGCAGGCCGCCGTCGCCGCCACAGCGGCGCTGCTCTTCGGACGCTGGCGCGCCGCCGCCGCGGGAGCCGTCTTCGCGCTCGTGCTCGGCACGCCCGTGATCGAAGGTAACCTGGCGATGACCGAGACCTTCATGATCCTGCCGACGTCGCTCGCCGTGCTTGTCTTCGTATGGGCCGAGCGGCGCGGCGAGCCGTCGGCCCGGACGTGCGCCGCGATCGGCGCGCTGATCGGCGTCGCCGGCGCGTACAAGCAGGTCGCCGTCTTCGACGGCCTGGCGATCGCGGCGATGATGCTGCTGATGCACCGCCGCCCGTACCGCGCATTGCTGTGGATGGCCGGCGGTGCGGCGGCGCCCCAGGTGGCGCTCGCCGCGCTGTTCCTCGCGACGGGCGCATTCGGCGGCTACTGGTACGCCGTCGTCGGCTCGCTCGGCCTGTACGCCCGCCTCGGGCCGCCGGAGGGCGCCTTCGTGCGCGCCGCCTCGGCCCTGCCGGCGCTGCTCGTCGTCGCGGTGCTGGTGCGCCGCCGCGATCGCGGCGAGCCGGTCACGATGCAGAGTTTCCCGCTGCTCTGGTTGTCCTTCGCGCTGATCGGCATCACGGCGAGCGCGTTCCCGTTCCCGCACTACCTGCAGCAGGGCGCGCCGGCGTTCGCGCTCGCGGTCGTGTCAGCCCCGCTCGCGATCGAGCGCGACGCCGCCGGACGGCTCGCCCTGACCGTCGGTGCGGTGCTCATCGCCGCGGTGGCGTACGCGCAGTTCGTGCCGGCGTACCGGAACCGCCGGCAGCTCGCGCCCGTGTACTACTACCGTACCTTCGTCCAGCGCGAATGGGGGTCGATGAGCCGTCAGGCGTACGATTACCGCTTCGACGGCAGCGTCGTCGCCGTTCGCGACATCACGCAGGCGATCCATGAAGACGGCGCCGGCACGACAGGCTTCACGTGGAGCGAGCTGCCGTGGCTGTACGCGCAGGCCGAAGATCG
>JAKAMA010000295.1 GCA_021813085.1 Chloroflexota bacterium
TGCCGAGCGGCCGCGGCTGCACGGCGAAGCGCACGCCGTCGCCGGCGGCGGCGCGCACGGCAGCGGCTTCGGCGCCCGCCCCGACCACGACGACGACATCGTCAACACCGGCCCCGCGCGCAGCCTCGATGACGTGGCGCACGATGGGGCGCCCGGCGAGCGGATGCGCGACCTTTGGCAGGGCCGAGCGCATCCGCGTGCCCTGGCCGGCGGCGAGCACCACAGCGACCCAGCGGCGATCTACGCTCACAGGCGTGACGACATCGCGGGCGCGCGCTCACGCCGACCGGACGGCCCGTCTGGGAGGATCAGGCGGATGTGCTTCTGGGGAGGTTTGTCGTCGTTCGTATGCAAGGTTGGTCGCCGGCCCGACGCTGGACGCCACGCCTGGGACCTCGGCGGTCGGATCGTATCCGTGCGAATCGCAGGCTGTCAAGCCGTCGGTGGGGGCTCGCGCCTCGTCGGGCCGCCCGGCGACGATGCGCGGTCTCGCTCGCGCGGACGGGGGGCTTGGATACAATGCGCGCAATGGAATCGAATCAGATACGGGACAGGTTCATTCGTTTCTACCAGGAGCGGGGGCATCTGCGCGTGCCGAGCGCGTCGCTGGTACCGCACGGGGACCCGACGCTGCTCTTCACGAGCGCGGGCATGGTGCCGTTCAAGCCGTACTTCATGGGGCTGGCCGAGCCACCGGCAGCGCGACTGACGACGGTCCAGAAGTGCTTCCGGACGACGGACATCGAGAGCGTCGGGGACTACAGCCACCTGACGTTCTTCGAGATGCTAGGGAACTTCAGCATCGGCGACTACTTCAAGCGCGAGGCGATCGGCTGGGCCTGGGAGCTGCTGACGGACGCGGCCGCCGGCTTCGGGCTGGCGAAGGACGCGCTGTGGGTCACGATCTTCGAGACGGACGAGGAGGCGCACGACGAGTGGCGGGCCGTCGGCGTGCCGGAGGAGCGGATCCAGCGCTACGGGGAGGAGCACAACTACTGGTTCAGCGGCGACATCGGGCCGTGCGGGCCGAACAGCGAGATCTTCGTCGACCGGGGCGCGCGCGCGGACTGCGCGTACTGCGCGCAGGGGGCCTGCAGGCCGAACCTGGAGCCGGACTGCGGGCGCTTCCTCGAGGTGTGGAACCTGGTGTTCATGACGCTGTACCAGGCCGAGGACGGCACGCGGACGGAGCTGCCGCGGAAGAACATCGACACCGGCTCGGGGCTGGAGCGGGTGGCGTGCGTCCTGCAGGGGAAGGAGACGGTCTACGAGACGGACCTCTTCCGGCCGATCATCGCGCGGATCGAGGAGCTGTCGGTGAGGCGCTACGGCGCCGACGCGGCGACGGACACGGCGATCCGGGTGGTGGCGGAGCACACGCGGGCGGCGACGTTCCTGATCGCGGACGGGGTGATGCCGTCGAACGAGGGGCGGGGGTACGTGCTGCGGCGGATCCTGCGGCGGGCGGTGTATTTCCTGACGCAGCTCGCGGGCGACGCACCAGGGGGCGCGACAAGCAGCGCCCCTACGGCGCCGGGCGCGGCGGGTGAGGGCGCGGCAAGCAGCGCAACGCCGCCGGGAGCGGACCCGGACGCGGCGGCCGAGCGCGCGGGGGCGGGCGACACGCACGCGGGTGCGGCGAACGGGGACACGGCAAGCGACCTACGCCGGGGCGCGGCAGGCAGCGCCCCTACGGCATCGGCGGGCGATGGGGGCGAGGGCACGCTGCTCGACAAGGTGGCGGCGGCGGTGATCGAGAAGATGGCGTACGCGTACGCGGACGTCGGCGAGCGCGGGCCGTTCGTGATGCGGTTGCTGGCGGCGGAGGAGGCGAAGTTCCGGGAGACCCTCGAGCGCGGGCGCGCGCTGCTCAACGAGCTTGTCGCGCTCCGCACGCGCCTGTGCGTGAACTGGGCCGGCGACTGGTCGGGCTGGTACGGTCGCGACTGGCCGAAGCAGCTTGAGACCGAGTGCCTGCCAAACATCCGGCACGTCATCGCAGCGTTCACCGCGATCCCGGCGAGCGCGCGTGAGGAGATCTTCCGGGATGTCGTGGCACATCTGCGAGCCAGTACGAGCCCTGATGACGTGCCGGCCGCGTTGAAGAAGCTCTCCGGCGCCGAGGCGTTCATCCTCTACGATACGTTCGGCTTCCCGCTGGAACTCACCGATGAACTGGTCGCGGGAGTCGGGTTCACGCTGGACCTCGCCGGCTTTGAGCGGGAGCTGGAGGCGCAGCGGGAGCGGGGGCGGGCGGCGGCGAAGTTCGGGTATGAGGCGGGGCGCGTCGAGGCGTACACGGAGCTGGCGGCCGTGCGCTCGACGTTCGTCGGCTACGCGGCGACACGGCACGGGACGACGGTCGCGGCCATCATTGCTGCGGGCGGCGTGACTGAGCGGGCGGCGGCGGGCGACGAGGTGGAGGTGGTGCTCGTCGAGACGCCGTTCTATCCGGAGGGCGGCGGGCAGGCGGGCGATACGGGCGAGATCGCCGGGCCTGCGGGGCGGGTCATCGTCGAGGACACGCAGTCGCCGGCGGAGGGGCTGATCGTGCATCGTGGGCGCGTCGTCGAGGGCGCGATCGCGGTGAACGACGCGATGACGGCGGCCGTCGACGAGGCGCGGCGTCGCGCTTCGGCGCGCAACCACACGGCGACGCACCTGCTGCACGCGGCGCTGCGTCAGGTGCTGGGGACGCACGTGCGGCAGGCGGGGTCGCTGGTGGCGCCGGAGCGGCTGCGCTTCGACTTCACGCACATCGAGGCGACGAAGCCGGAGGATCTGGCGGCGGTGCAGCGGCTGGTCAACGAGAAGATCCGCGAGGACATCGATGTGCACCCGCACGAGGAGGCGTACGACGACGCGATCGCGGGCGGTGCGATGGCGCTCTTCGGCGAGAAGTACCGGGCGACGGTGCGGGTGGTGGACATCTGCGAGGCGGCGGCGCCGCAGAGCAACGAGCAAACAGCGGCGGCGGCGCACAGCACAGAGCAAACAGCAAACAGCAAACAGCAGACAGCAAACAGCACAGAGCAAACAGCAAACAGCAGACAGCAAACAGCGAACAGCAAACAGCGGACGGCAGACGGCAGACAGCAAACAGCAGACGGCAAACAGCAGACCAGCGGGCCGGTCGAGCAGTCGCGTTGCTTTTCGCGCGAGCTGTGCGGGGGCACGCACGTGCATCGGACGGGGGAGATCGGGGCGTTCGTGATCGAGAGCGAGGGGAGCGTCGGCTCGGGCGTGCGGCGCATCGAGGCGCGCACGGGGGCGCTGGCGGACGCGTACATCCTGGAGCAGCAGGAGACCATCGCGCGGCTGGCGCGGCAGTTGGGCGCGGCGCCGTCGGAGCTGGAGGCGCGCGTCGAGGCGCTGCGGGGGGAGCTGGAGGCGGAGCGGCGGCGGGCGCAGCAGCTCGAACGGCAGGCCGGGCGCGGCGAGGTAGACGCGCTGCTGCGGTCGGCGGAGCAGGTGGATGGCGCGTCGCTGCTGGTGGCGCGCGTGCCGGCGGCGAGCGCCGAGGCGATGCGCGAGATGGGCGACCTGCTGCGGGAGCGGCTGGGCAGCGCGGTGGTGGTGCTGGGCGCGGTGATCGGCGAGCGGCCGAGCTTCCTGGCGATGGTGACGAAGGACCTGACGGTGCGCGTCCACGCGGGGAACCTGATCAAGCAGGTGGCGGCGGCGGCGGGCGGCGGCGGCGGCGGGCGTCCCGAGATGGCGCA
>JAKAMA010000296.1 GCA_021813085.1 Chloroflexota bacterium
CACGAGCAGCCTGACGTGGTTCCTCGTGCTGCGCGCGTTCGCATCGGGCTCCGCGGCGCTGACCGGCGTCGAGGCGATCTCGAACGGCATCCCGGCGTTCAAGAAGCCCGAGTCGCGCAACGCGGCGACCACGCTCGTGTGGATGGCGCTGATCCTGGGCGTCTTCTTCATCGGCCTGACGGTCCTCGCGCACGAGCTCGGCATCCGGCACGCCGACAAGGTGTCGGTGCCCGCACAGGCGGCGGCCGCGATCTTCGGCCACACGCCGGTCTTCTACTACATCCAGGCGGCGACCGCGCTGATCCTGCTGCTCGCGGCCAACACGAGCTACGCCGACTTCCCGCGCCTGGGCTCGATCCTCGCGCGGGACCGCTTCCTGCCGCACCAGTTCACGTTCCGCGGCGACCGGCTGGCGTTCTCCAATGGCATCATCGTGCTGGGCGCCGTCGCGGCGGCGCTGCTCGTCATCTTCAAGGCCGACGTCGACCGTCTGATCCCGCTCTACGCCTTCGGCGTCTTCGTGTCGTTCACGCTGTCGCAGAGCGGGATGATCGTCCACTGGTGGCGCCTGCGCGGGCCCGGCTGGAAGCGCAGCATGGCGATCAACGCCGTCGGAGCGACGGCGACCGGCGTCGTCGCGCTGATCATCGGCGGCACGAAGTTCAGCGAGGGCGCCTGGATCAGCATGATCGCGATGGTCGTCCTCGGTCTCACCTTCTACTCCATCCACAAGCACTACTCCGCCGTCAACGCACGGCTCGAGGTGCCGGACGACGTGGTGGTCGGCCCCTCCTCGCGCCACCGCCAGGTCGTGCTGGTGCCGGTCGACGAGATCAACCGCGCCGTGTTGCGTACCATCGACTACGCCCGGACGATCTCGCCCAGCGTCACCGCGCTCCACGTCACCGACGACATCGAAGAGGGCCAGCGGCTCCGCCGCCAGTGGGAGTCGATGGTGCTTGACGTGCCGATGGTGATCATCGACTCGCCGTACCGTTCGTTCGTCGCGCCCGTGCTGGCGTATGTCGACGCCCTCGACCAGGCCGACCCCGGCCAGTACGTCACGGTCGTGCTGCCGGAGTTCGTGACGGCGTGGCCGTGGCAGCGCTGGCTGCACAACCAGTCCGCGCACCGCCTGCAAAAGGCCCTGCGCGACCGGCCCGACACGGTGATCGTCGAGGTCCCGTACCACCTCGCGCCGGACGGGGCCGAGTCCGGGACCCCGTAAGCTGGAGCGCCACCCGCCTCCACCGCTTTGTCCTCCGCACCCGTACATGGCAAGATGTCACGAAGGATCAAGCCCGCCGGGGTGGCCGGCGGCTCGAGTGAGGGTGCAGGGATGAGCGAACAAGCCGCAGGAATACGCGCGGCCCCGGCCGCGACACGCATGTGGAGCCGCCGGGGCGCGTTCGCCTGCGCGGCGATGGCGCTGCTGCTCGCCGCGCTCGCCGGAGCCTGCGGCGGCAGCAGCGCGAAGACCAACAAGACCGGCACGCCCGGCACCCCAACCTCCGCCGCCCTCTCGACGCCGACCCCCGGCGCCAACGTCGGCCTCAAGACCCCCATCGCTGTCAGCCCCGGCGCCGAACTCACGGCCCAGGACCTCGCCGTGCGCGGCACCGGCCCGGCCGCCCGCGGCCCCTTCGAGGGCGTGCGCCTGATCATCCCGAAGATCAAGGTCGATGCGCCCTTCACCGTCAAGACCGTCCCCGCCAGCGGCCAGATGCCCAACCCCAATAGCTGGGACGACGTCGTCTACTACGACTTCTCGAACTGGCCCGGTCTCGGGGGCACCCCCGGCAAGGGCGGCAACGTCGTCGTCGCCGGCCACGTCGACTACATCCGCCACGGCCCCGCCGTCTTCTGGGACCTCCGCGAGCTCAAGCCCGGCGACAAGGTCGAGATCAAGATGAAGGACGGCTCCACCATCACCTACGAGGTCGTCTTCAACAAGTTCGTGCCCGCCAGCGCCGGCAACTTCGACAAGGTCGTCAGCGCCACCGCGGGCGAATCGATGACCCTGATCACCTGCAGCGGCGACTTCAACCGGGGTGAGTACAACCAGCGCCAGATCGTCTGGGCGCGTCGCGTGTAGCTCCCCCGTAGGGGATTCGCCGCCTGTCGCTGCCGGCGGCCCGTCCGAACACGAATAGAGATGCCGCAGGAGGTGCTTCGTTCATGCGATTCGAATCGATTCCCGGCCCGTTCGATTCGTTCCTCAAATGGTGGCGGGCGTCCTCCCCCCTCCGCCGCGCCCTGCTCGTCGGCGGCCCCGTCGTCGTGCTCGCCCTCGCCGCCGTAGGCATCGGCTTCGCGATGTCGTCCGGCGGCAGCAGCCCGAACGCGCAGGCCCACGCGGCGCCGTCCGCGACGAGCACCGCCGCCGCGAGCGCGACACCGCTCCCGACCGAAACACCCGCATCCGCCGGCCTGCAGGCGACGCCCGGCGCGGCGCCGTCCGGTGCGCAGGCGCCCCCCTCCAGCTACACGCGCGTCGAACCGCGCAGCGGCACCGGCCCGGGCGCGCCCCGGGGCACCGGCATGTCGATCGTGATCCCGTCGATCAATGTGAACGCGTCCGTGTACTCGCGCTCGGTAGGCACGAACGGCGTCATGGGCAACCCGAGCGGGCCCTGGGATGTCATCTGGTATGACTTCTCCGCGCTCGGCGCGATCGGCGGCTATCCGGGGGACCCGGGCGCGAACGCCGTGTTCGCGGGGCACGTCGACTACATCCACGTCGGGCCCGCGGTATTCTGGAACCTGCGCAACCTGCAACCGGGCGCCCGCGTCACCGTCAACACACCAAAGGGCGCCATCACGTACGCGATCCAGTGGAGCAAGTGGACGCCGCCCGACGAGGACTTCGGCAAGTACGTGGCGCGGACGGGCCAGGACGTGATCACCATCGTCACCTGCATCGGAGATTTCTCAAACGGCCACTACAGCAACCGCCTCGTCGTGCGCGGCGTCCGGGTGTAGATACGCGGGCGGCAGGTCCGGCGTTCGTATGGTGAGGAGTGTGGTGACGTGAGGGGAAACTCGAACCGGCTGTCGCTCGCCCTGATCTCGGTCGGCACGGCGCTGATCATCGCCGCGGTGACGCTCATGGCGCTTGTGCTCACGGGCGTCATCGGCAACAGCTCGTCCGGCAACAGCGACCTGAAGACCGTCGCCGCATTCGGCGCCCCGATCAGCAGCCCGACGCCCGGCCCGACGCCGACGCCGTCCTCGCAGTTCCCGCCCGGCGACAGCTCGCCGATCGAGCGCCTGATCATCAAGAGCCAGAAGATCGACGCGCCCGTCGTCGTCAAGGGCGTCGATCCGACGGGCGTCATGCAGTCCCCGGACAACGCCTGGGACGTCGCCTGGTACGACTTCACGTCGCGCCCGGGGTTCGACGGCAACGCCGTCTTCGCCGGGCACGTCGACTACATCAAGGTCGGCAAGGCCGTATTCTGGAACCTCAAGGACGTGAACAAGGGCGACATCATCGAAGTGCGGCTGAAGGACGGCACGGTCTACCAGTACGCCGTCAACTTCAAGCAGCAGTTCGAAGCGGACACCGCGCCGGTCAACGAGATCGTCGGCCCCACGCCCAAGCAGACGGTCACGCTGATCACCTGCGGCGGCACCTTCAACTACACGACCCACCAGTACGACAAGCGCCTCGTCGTGCGCGCGGTGCGCATCTCCCCGGGAGGCGCCGCCCCGACC
>JAKAMA010000297.1 GCA_021813085.1 Chloroflexota bacterium
GACCATCGCCGGCACGACGAGCGCGAAGAGGCCGGCGATCGCCGCCAGCACGACGATCAGCAGCAGGATCACCGCTGCGCCGCGCGGCAGCCGCCGCTGCACCAGCCAGTCGACGTAAGGGAGGAGCGCCGTCATGAAGATGAGCGCGGTGATGACGAGGAGGATGACGGGCCAGAGACGGATGAAGAACCAGAGGCTCACGAGCGCCAGGCCGATGGCGATGAGCCCGCGATACGACAATTCGAGCTTGAGCATGGGCGCCCCCCGGAATGGGCGATGTTCCACAGATGGTACTTGACCGCGCGGGACGCCGCGACGCGGGCGGGCATGGACGGCCGTGGTGGCCGCCGTGTTACAATGGGAGTGACCGCGAGGTATGGACAGGAGAGCAGCGTGGCCGTCCTGATCGTCGTCGTCGTGATCGTCGCATTCCTGCTGGTGTTCGGCCTGATGATGCTCGGTATCTATAACGGGCTGGTCAGCGGCCGGCTGCGCGTCAAGGAGGCCTGGTCCGGGATCGACGTGCAGCTCAAGCGGCGCGCGTCGCTGATCCCGAACATCGTCGAGACGGTGAAGGGCTACGCGGCGCACGAGAAGACGACGTTCGAGAACGTCACCGCCGCCCGGGCACAGTTGCAGCAGGCGACGGGACCGGCCCAGGCGGCCGAGGCGAACAACATGCTGACGCAGACGCTGCGCTCGCTGTTCGCCGTCGCGGAGAACTACCCGACGCTCAAGGCGAACGAGAACTTCCTGCAGCTCCAGAGCGAGCTTTCGGACATCGAAGAGAAGATCGCGTACGCGCGGCAGTTCTACAACACGAACGTCCTCTCCTACAACACGAAGACCCAGCAGATGCCAAGCGCCATGGTCGCCAACATGTTCGGCTTCCAGCCGGCGGAGTTCTTCGAGGCCGAAGATGCCGCGCGCGAGGACGTGAAGGTGGACTTCACGTCGGCGCCGCCGGCAACACCAGCAGCCGCGCCGCCGGCGACGCCGCCCGCGCCCGGCTCCTGACATGGCCACCAGCGGTCCGATGGCCTCACAGGGCCCCCAGCAACCCGTCCTCATCTACGACCGTATCGCGAAGAACCGGCGCCAGACGTGGCTGATGATGTTCGTGTTCGTCGTCTTCCTGGGCGTGTTCGCGACGATCATCGGCCTCGCGTTTGGCATGCCGCTGTACGCCGCGCCGGTCGTCTTCGCCGGACTCGCCGTGTACGCGATCTTCAGCTACTACGCCAGTGCCGGCGTCGCGCTGGCGGTGAGCCGCGCGCACGAGGTCACGAAGGCGGACGAGCCGGAGCTGTACGACGTGGTGGAGAACCTGTGCATCGGCTCGGGATTGCCGATGCCGAAGGTGTACGTCATCGAAGACGCGGCGCCGAACGCCTTCGCGACCGGACGCGACCCGCAGCACGCCTCGGTGACGGCGACGCGGGGGCTGCTGAACAAGCTCGACAAGTCCGAGCTGGAGGGCGTGATCGCGCATGAGATGTCGCACGTCGGCAACTACGACATCCGCGTGATGACGATCACGGTGGTGCTGGTCGGCCTCGTGGCGCTGCTCGCGGACCTGTTCCTGATTTGGACGTGGTTCGGCGCAGGCAGCCGGGAGAACAATCGCAATCGCGGCGGCAGCGCCTACCTGATCCTGTTCGCGCTGGCGCTCCTCTTCGCGATCCTGGCGCCGATCGCGGCGCAACTGATCCAACTGGCCATCTCCCGCCAGCGCGAGTACCTGGCCGACGCATCGGGCGCGTTGCTCTGCCGCAACCCGGACGCGCTCGCCCGCGCGCTCGAGAAGATCTCCGCCGACCCGACGCCGCTGGGTGAGGCGAACAAGGCGACAGCGCACCTCTGGTTCTCGAACCCGCTGTCGGACCACTCGTCGTGGCTCAACAACCTCTTCAGCACCCACCCGCCCGTCGCAGAGCGCATCCGCCTCCTGCGGGCGATGTAGCGGGTCAGGCACGGGCATCCCCCTTCCGGACATTCAAACGGGCATGCGGCCTGCGGAAAGTGAGGGCATCGAAGGCCCGCTGACGCTTTGGGCCGGCGGCCCTATGATGGCGACCGTCGGCGGTAGTGGAGGATCTGAGGCCGCGCTGAGCCTGACGTGGGGTGGCGGTGCCGGCGGCTGAGACTCCCGTTAGTCCGCTTGGGGTTCGGCGGTGAGCAATGCCAGGAAGCGTGCGGGAGTGACCAACTGAACCTCACGGAAGGACGCGAGACCCAAGACGATCGTGTCCCCGGACACAAGATAGTCGGCGTGCCCGGCGAGAGCCGCCTCCAGGAGGCGGTTGTCGTCGGGGTCGGTGAGTACCGCCAGTCGCTCGTCGGGAGCCACGATGATGGCGGTATCCGAGAGTTCAGCGATGAGGGCGGCTTCGTCGGCGGATGTGAAGCCGGTGCGCTTGCGGATGCGGGGCCGGGCGAGGACGTCTGCGAGTTCCACGAGCAGCGGCGCAGAGGTGATGAGCTGGAAGCTGCCTCTGCGCCAGGCTCGAAGGATCGCATCAGGTGGCCCGGCAGGACTGATGACGCCGCTCACGATGACGTTCGTGTCGAGAACGACTCTCATCGGCTCCGGCGAGGCTTCGAGCCGCGCTTGCTGGTCCGCACTTCGCGTACGGCCCGCGCAACCTCCTGCTCGATCACCGCGTAGGGCGCGTCGCGGTTGCGTGCCTGCGCCTTCTCGATGAGCGCAAAGAGACGCTCACGGCTGCGCTCCATGGACTCGTAGCGCTCGATCGGAACCACGACCGCCATGGACCTGCCGGCGCGCTCGATGACCACTTCATCGCCGCGGTAGTAAACCCCTTCCAGGACCTCACCGAAGCGCTGGCGGGCGTCCATCGCTGAGAGTTTGCGTTTCACGTGCACACACCTCCAGACTCCACTCCTCTGATCATCATAACTCTATCAGTCATGTCAACAAGAGCGGCCGGCGGCGCTGCGCGCCGGTGGGTGACAGCGCGCCCGCCGGCCATCGCATCACTGGACAAGGCGTTCCGGAGCGTTGACGGTCTACATCCCTGGCATGGCCAGGTGCCTAGAGAGCTCGCCCGCGACGGCGGGCGGCACGCCACATCCCGCTGAACCGTGCGCCATGGCAGGATAGGCCAGATCCGCGCCCGCTACCGCGCCGCCGGCGCCAGGGCGCGGATCTTCGCGACGGCGGGCGGCAGCACGTCGAGCAGGTACTCCACGTCCGCCATCGTGTTCTCGTGGCCGAGGGTCAGGCGGAGGCTGCCGCGCAGATAGCGCTCCGGCACGCCCATCGCCACCAGCACGTGCGAGGGCTCGAGCGAGGCCGTCGTGCAGGCGGAGCCGCTGCTGGCGGCGATGCCCAGCAGGTCGAGCTGGAGCAGCACCGCCTCGCCCTCGACGTACTCGAACGCGAAGCTGGCGCTGTTCGGCAGCCGCTGCGCGCCGTCGCGCGGCCCCGTGACGATCGTGCCCGGGACGCGGCGCGGCAGCTCGTCGAGCAGGCGGTCGCGTAGCGCGGCGACGTGCGCCGTGCGCGCGGACCGCTCGTCGCTCGCGAGCCGCAGCGCCGTCGCGAGCCCGACGGCACCGGCCACGTTCTCCGTGCCGGCGCGGCGGTTGCGCTCCTGCGAGCCGCCGACGGCCTGCGGCGCCAGCGGCGTGCGCTGCCGTACGTACAGCGCGCCCACGCCCTTCGGAGATCG
>JAKAMA010000298.1 GCA_021813085.1 Chloroflexota bacterium
CCTCGAGGATCTTGCGGCGCTCCTTGTAGATGACATCGCGCTGGGTGTTCATGACGTCGTCGTAGTCGACGACGTTCTTGCGGATGTCGAAGTTGTGGCCCTCGACCTTGGTCTGCGCGGTCTCGATCGCCTTGCTGACCCAGCCGCTCTCGATGGGCATGTCTTCTTCCATGCCGAGGCGGGCCATCATGCCCGGGAGCCAGTCGGGCGCGAACCGGCGCATGATGTCGTCCTCGAAGGAGACGAAGAAGCGGGAGCTGCCGGGGTCGCCCTGGCGGCCGGCGCGGCCACGGAGCTGGTTGTCGATGCGCCGGGACTCGTGCCGCTCGGTGCCGATGATCTGGAGGCCGCCGGCCGCGACGACGCGGTCGTGCTCGTCCTGCCACTCCTGCGGCTCGCGGCCGTCAGGCTTGCCGCCGAGGACGATGTCGGTGCCGCGGCCGGCCATGTTCGTCGCGATCGTGACGGTGCCGTAGTGCCCGGCCTGCGCGACGATGCCGGCCTCCTTCTCGTGCTGCTTGGCGTTCAGCACCTGATGGCTGATGCCCTTGCGTGTCAGGAGGTCGGACAGGTATTCGGACTTCTCGATCGACACGGTGCCGACGAGCACGGGCCGGCCCTGCTCCTGGAGCTCGGCGATCTCCTCGGCGACGGCGTCGAACTTCGCGCGCTCGCTGCGGTAGACGAGGTCGTTGGCGTCCTCGCGGATCATCGGCTGGTTGGTCGGGATGACGACGACATCGAGCTTGTAGATCTTGTAGAACTCCTCGCCTTCGGTCGCGGCCGTGCCGGTCATGCCGGCGAGCTTGTCGTAGAGGCGGAAGTAGTTCTGGAGGGTGATGGTCGCGTACGTGATCGATTCGTTCTGGATCCGCACGCCTTCCTTCGCCTCGACGGCCTGGTGGAGGCCATCGGACCAGCGGCGCCCGAACATCAGGCGGCCCGTGAAGTCGTCGACGATGACGACCTCGCCGTCCTTGACGACGTAGTCAACGTCGCGCTTGTAGATGATCTGGGCCTTGAGCGCGGCCTCCATGTAGCGGGTGAGGCGGTAGTTCTCGGGCGCGTAGATGTTGTCGATGTTGAGGAGCTTCTCGATCTTCTCGACGCCGGCTTCGGTGAGGAGGACGGCGCGCGCCTTTTCGTCGACGGTGTAGTCCGCATCGATGGTGAGGCGCGGCGCGAGGCGCGCGAAGAGCTGGTAGCGCGTGGTGCTGTCCTCGGCGGGGCCGCTGATGATCAGCGGCGTGCGGGCCTCGTCGATGAGGATGTTGTCGACCTCGTCGACGATGGCGTAGCGGAGCTCGCGCTGGACGCAGCCGTCGAGGGTGACGGCCATGTTGTCGCGCAGGTAGTCGAAGCCGAACTCGTGGTTGGTGCCGTAGGTGATATCGGCGTAGTAGGCGTCGCGGCGGCCGACGGGCGTGAGGTGCTCCATGTTCTCGACGTCGCTGACCTTCGCGCGGGAGTAGAGGAACGCCGATTCGTGCTGGAGGACGCCGACGCTCAGGCCGAGCGCGTCGTAGACGGGGCCGTACCACTGGGCGTCGCGCTTGGCGAGGTAGTCGTTGACGGTGACCAGATGCGCGCCGCGGCCCTCGAGCGCGTTGAGGTAGAGGGGCAGGGTGGCCGTGAGCGTCTTGCCTTCGCCGGTCTTCAGCTCGGCGATCTTGCCCTGATGGAGGACGATGCCGCCGACGAGCTGGACGTCGTAGTGGCGCTGGCCGACCTGCCGGCGCGCGGCCTCCCGCACGACGGCGAAGGCCTCCGGCAGGAGGTCGTCGAGCGACTCGCCGTCTGCCAGGCGCTGGCGGAACTCATCGGTCTTGGCGCGCAACTCGTCGTCGGAGAGCGCCTCGAACTCGGGTTCGAGGGCGTTGATGTGTTCGACGATGGGCCAGTACTTGCGGATCTCGCGGTCGTTGTCGCCGAAGATCTTCGAGAGCAGCTTCATGCGGTGTCCTGTCGTAGATTCTCGCACCCAGTGTAGCGAATGGCGGGCCGGGGGGTGCTAGGGGAATGCCCGCGAGGGTGGGTCGCGCGGGTCGCAGGCCGCTGGTCGCGGGTCGCGGCGGGCTATCGGTAGCCCTCGATCACACGGCGGCGGGGCAGGCTCCACCAGACCTGCTCGCAGGCCTCGCGCAGCCCGTCATCGATCTCGATCGCGGGCGCAGCGAGGGCGCCGGCGAGCTGCTCGGGGCGGCTGGCGCCGACGATCGCGGAGGTGATGCCGGGCTGGGCGAGCACCCAGGCGATGGCGACGGACACGAGGTCGAGGCCCTTCGCCTCGGCGGCCTCGCGGAGGCGCGCGGTGGCGTCGAACTGGGCGTCCTGCCAGTAGCGGTACTGGTACATGCGGCCCGCGGTGCCGAGGGTGAAGCGCGTGTTCTCCGGCGGCTCGTCGCCCTTGTGGTACTTGCCGGAGAGAAGGCCGCCGGCCAGCGGGTTGTACACGAGCACCCCGAGCCCCTCGGCGCGGGCGAGCGGCAGCAGCTCGGTCTCGATCTCGCGGTACAGCAGGTTGTAGCGCGGCTGCAGCGTGTCGTAGCGGGCGATGTTCAGGCGCTCGCTGGTGCGCAGGGCATCGGCGAGGCGCCAGGCTGGGTAGTTGGAGCAGCCGATGTAGCGCACCTTGCCGGCGCGCACGATGTCATCGAGCGCGCGCAGCGTCTCTTCGGCCGGCGTGCGCGGGTCGAAGGCGTGCACCTGGTAGAGGTCGATGACGTCGGTGCCGAGGCGGCGCAGGCTGGCGTCGACAGCGCGCATGATGTGGTGACGCGAAAGGCCAACGTCGTTTGGCCCGGGGCCCATGGCGCCGGCGCACTTCGTGGCGACGAGCAGCGCGTCGCGGTTGCGCCGCTCCCGCATCCAACGGCCTATGATCTCCTCGGTGCGGCCGACGGTCTCGAGCGAGCCGCCGAGGGGGTAGACGTCGGCGGTGTCGAGGAAGGTGATGCCGCCCTCGACGGCACGGTCGAGGATGGCGAACGAGGTGGGCTCGTCGCACTGGAGACCGAAGGTCATGGTGCCGAGGCAGAGCGGGGGCACCTGCAGCCCGGTGCGTCCCAGCGGTCGTGTCTGCATGTGCGGCTCCTCCGTCACTGCGCGCGTGGATCGCCGTCCAGCGTGACAGAGAATCGTTGCGCAAGGAAGCGCGGCGGGCGCGGCGAGGGTGGGGCTACTGAGGGTGCTCGCCAGGCGCGAAGAGCGCGGGGAAGCGGCCGCGGTCGAGGCGGAGGATGGAGGCGTAGCGGCGCGCGTCGTCGAGCGCTCGTGCGTCGCCGGTCGCGCGGTAGCGGTTGAAGCAGTCGAGCATCTTGTCGGCGATGAGGTCCATGTCGAAGCCGAGGATGTAGCGCTCGCTCATCTCGTTCAGGGCGCCGGCGTAGAGCTCGAAGTACTCCGCGAGCTTGAGCAGCGTCTCGCGGAGGCGGGCGCGCTCGGCGGCGTCCTCGCGTGCGGCCATGCGATACATCGTCTTGCCGGTGGTGACGTAGTAGCCGCTGTCGATGCCACCCGGGCGGCGGCGGCGCGGCGTCCTGCCGGGCACACGGCGGCGCGGCGCGGTGCTGGCGGGGAAGACGCCCGCGACGAAGAGCGCGGTATCGGCGTAGCGGCGGTAGGCGTCGAAGCGGTCGGCGAAGCGCTCGCCGGCCTTCTCCTCGTCGAGCATGTCGGAGAAGTAGAGGGGCT